>JAENWJ010000009.1 GCA_016649995.1 Peptostreptococcaceae bacterium | reverse complement strand
GGGAACGGACTGTAAATCCGTCGGCGCAGCCTACGAAGGTTCAAATCCTTCTCCCTCCACCAAATGCCATGCGAAAGTGGCTCAGTGGTAGAGCATCGCCTTGCCAAGGCGAGGGTCGCGGGTTCAAATCCCGTCTTTCGCTCCAATATGCGGGTGTAGCTCAGTGGTAGAGCCCCGGCCTTCCAAGCCGGTTGCGAGGGTTCGATCCCCTTCACCCGCTCCAGATTAATTTTAAAAAGTTGTGCTCATAGCTCGGTAGGATAGAGCAACGGCCTTCTAAACCGTGTGTCCGGGGTTCGAATCCTTGTGGGCACGCCATACGATGGGGATTCGCCAAGTCGGTAAGGCACAGGACTTTGACTCCTGCATTCACTGGTTCGAGTCCAGTATCCCCAGCCATCACGGCCCATTAGCTCAGTTGGCAGAGCATCTGACTTTTAATCAGGGTGTCCCGCGTTCGAGTCGCGGATGGGTCACCAAACGAGGAGAGGTACCGAAGTGGTCATAACGGGGCGGTCTTGAAAACCGTTAGGGTGCGAGCCCACGTGGGTTCGAATCCCACCCTCTCCGCCAGTAATACATTAGAATATAAGCAAGCAACTAGGAGAAGTACTCAAGTGGCTCAAGAGGACGGTTTGCTAAATCGTTAGGCCGGGTGACCGGTGCGTGGGTTCGAACCCCACCTTCTCCGCCATTGATTTTTAGGGGTATAGCTCAGTTGGTAGAGCGATGGTCTCCAAAACCATGCGTCGTGGGTTCAAATCCTGCTACCCCTGCCATTAGTACCATATTTGAATAGTTTTTTCGTCGGGATGTAGCGCAGCTTGGTAGCGCATTTGGTTTGGGACCAAAGGGCCGCAGGTTCGAATCCTGTCATCCCGACCACCATTGAGGGCTTATAGCTCAGCAGGTTAGAGCGCACGCCTGATAAGCGTGAGGTCGGTGGTTCGAGTCCACTTAAGCCCACCATTGGGGCCTTTAGCTCAGTTGGTTAGAGCATCCGGCTCATAACCGGCAGGTCCGGGGTTCGAGTCCCTGAAGGCCCACCATTTTGCCCAGATAGCTCAGTCGGTAGAGCAGGGGACTGAAAATCCCCGTGTCGGTGGTTCGATTCCGCCTCTGGGCACCATAAAAAAAGCTGATTCTTATGAATCAGCTTTTTTTATGGTGCTAAAATTTTTTTAAGAATAATACTGCTTAAGTTTAAGATATTGTTCTTGTCAATTATTCCGTTGGTTGAAATCACCATATGGTGAGGATTGTCAAAAATGAAGGAATTAATTAATTCACTTGTAAAAGCAATGGAGTTGCTGTCAATCAGCGAATAGGCTGTGCTATTGATGTTTTTGTGTAAAACCGGAATGCGTAAATTGAAAAGCCCATCTTTGGAATTCAGTTCAAATGAAAAGAGCGCATCATTGTAGGCATAGTCTAGGGCTTGGGCTTCAAGGCATATGCCGCTTAAAAGGATAAAATCGCCGGATATTTTGAATCTTTGAAAACGGAAGGTGATGTTGGCAATATTTACTTCATTGCTTAAATCGAAAAATATCTCGGGATTATCTGTAAGTTCAAAAACTTTAAGCAATTTGAATAGATTTATTATATCGTCTGAATTATGCAGAAGAATCTTTGATTGTATGAAAGGATCCTTGGTTGAAAGATAGCGTTCGTAAAGTTCTACGCTTTCTTTGCCGCTTATGCGGTCAGTTCTAGAAATCCCCATGTATTTTTCGACAGTTTTGAGTTTGTAGTCAGGTATGGGCAAATTGAAATACTTTGTTTGGAGTACACGCATTAAGTCTACATTATAGAAGGAATCTAATTTTTGTTTTTGCGAATGTTTTTTCATTCGAGTGTTAATGAACGGTAAATCGAAACTATTGCCGTTATAGGTAACAAAGAATCCGCTTGAGGCTGCAATACGGTGAAAGATTGAAAGCATTTCAGCCTCTTCGGAGGGGTTGTCAAGAAATAATTGATTCAAGACAAATCGTCCTTTTTTGTCAAATCGTGCAAATCCTATAAGAATTACCTGGTTTTTATGGGGATTTAATCCGGTTGTCTCTATGTCGAAAATTAATCCATTCTTCTTGACTGACGCTTCGATGGCCGGATGTATTATTGGAAAAGGAAGTGAAAGGATTTTTTTAATGTGTATCATAGGTTGTTCCTCGCAAAAATTTATGTCATAAGAATATAATAAACTAAAAAACCCCAAAAAAAAAGCGAAGGCTTCGCAAAAGGCAAGGCCTTCAAAATCTTAAAAAGGGTATTGGGAATAAAAATAATATAATTTGAAGTTATCAGGGGGATAGCTTCAAATAAATTGTAACAAAATTCGACAAAATTTGCAAGTTGAATTGACATAAAATTCATATATTTTAATCAGAGGCGTGATGGTGTATAATTTATTAGAACTTAAAGGAGGAAATGATGGGAATATATCTAGATAACAGTGCTACTACAAAAACTTCAAAAAATGCGATTGAAGCTATGAATAAAGCTATGGACACAATGTATGGCAATCCTTCATCACTGCATAGAAAAGGTATGGATGCCGAGAAAGTTTTGCGAGAGGCAAGAGCTGCCGTTGCTAAATCAATAAATGCCGAGCCATCTGAAATAGTATTCACATCAGGGGGGACAGAATCAAACAATATGGGCATACGAGGTTTTATTGAGAGAAATCCCCATCTTGGCAGAAAGATAGTAACAACATGTATAGAGCATTCGTCTGTGTTGAATCTGTTCGAGTTTCTTGAAGGAGGCTGCAAAACGGTCTTATTACCTGTAAATAAAGAGGGTTTCGTATCCATAAAAGAATTAAAAGAAAATGTGGATGGCAATACAGCTCTGGTAAGTGTGATGGCAATAAACAATGAGATAGGATCCATGCAGCCAATAGAGACTATCGGCAGAATAATTAAGAAATCTAACCCCAAAACTGCTTTTCATGTGGATGCTGTTCAGGCCTTGGGCAAAATAGACATCGATGTTAAAAAGATGAGGATAGATCTTCTTTCGGGTAGTGGACACAAGTTTCATGGACCGAAGGGAATTGGCTTTCTTTATATACGTAAGGGAATTCGGATAAATCCTTTGTTTTACGGAGGAGGACAAGAGGGAGGACTGAGAAGCGGTACGGAGAATGTACCCGCAATTGCAGGTCTCGGAACTGCTGTATTTGATATGATGGAATTGAGGGAACGAAACAAACAGTGTATGGCTGGTTATAAGGCCTTACTTATAAGTGCTTTGAAAAGAGAAATGACCGATTTTATGATTCTATCGGAGGGAGAAGAGTACTCTCCCAATATAGTAAATATATGCTTTAAGGACATTAGAGCCGAGGTTTTGCTTCATTATTTGGAGCAGGATGGTATATATGTTTCATCAGGTTCGGCATGCTCTTCTAAAAAGAAAGGGAATAGTCATGTGCTGGAGGCCTTAAAAATTCCAAAAGAATACATTGGTGGGGCGCTAAGGTTCAGTTTTACATGGGAAAATGACCCATCTGAAATTGAAATACTAATAGATAGCCTTAAGAAAAACGTTGAAGAGATAAGAAAAATCATAAAAAGATAAGGAAGGGAAAACGATGGAAAATATACTTGCAATCAATTATGGAGAGGTCAGTTTGAAAGGCCGGAACAAGTCAATATTCATAAGTCAGCTTGTAAAGAACATTAAACTAAATATAAGAGATTTCGAAAAGGCGGTTGTTTTAAGAGACCAGGGGCGCCTTTATATTGAGGAATATGAGCAGGGAGACGAGGAAGCGATCATTGGCAAGCTTAAGGAAGTGTTCGGAATTTATTCAATCATACCGGCCTTTAAGTTTGAAGGGGACATGGAAACAATAAAAAAAGTCGTACTTATAGCGGCGAGGCAACATATAAGCGAAATTCCTATAAAAAGCTTCAAGGTTGAAACGAAGAGGGTAAACAAGCAGTTTCCAATGAAATCACCGGAGGTTTGCAGAGAACTTGGCGGATTGATATTTGAGAATATAGATGGCATCGAGGTTGATGTGCATCATCCGGACATGATGGTTTTCATAGAGATTCGCTCTTATAATCTTGTGTTTACTAAGCGCATATATGCATTGGGAGGCCTTCCTTACAAGACGGGCGGACGGGCAATGCTTCTTTTGTCTGGCGGCATCGACAGCCCGGTAGCAGGTTGGATGACGGCCAAAAGGGGTCTCGAGATAGAGGCGGTGCATTTTCACAGCTATCCGTTTACGAGCGAAAGGGCAGAGGAAAAGGTTATGGATCTTGCGAAGCATTTATGCAGGTATGTGAACCGAATGGTTGTGCATAGCGTGAATCTTTTACCCATTCAGAAGGCTATAAACGAGAAATGCAAGGAAGAGGAGATGACTATACTTTCAAGGCGTTTTATGATGAGGATTGCAGAAAAGATTGCGGATGAGAGGCATTGCCAGGCATTGGTTACGGGTGAAAGCCTGGGGCAGGTGGCGAGCCAAACTATTGAAGGTATTTCAGTAACGAACCAATCTGTGGATTTGCCGGTAATTCGGCCGCTGATTGCTTTGGACAAGGTTGATATCATGGAGATCGCACAGAGGATAGGAACATTTGAAACATCAATACTGCCATTTGAGGACTGTTGTTCAGTGTTCCTTCCCAAGAAACCTTTGACGAAGCCAAAACTATCTAGGATGTTGGCATCTGAAAAGAATCTTGATGCGAATATACTAATAGAAAGCGCTATTTTAGGAAAAACAACGAGGGAAATTACCTTGTATTAATAAGGGAGGGCTATCATTGAATAAATTTATTAACAGATGGCTTGGAAATGCAATCTCAATATATGTGATTGCATGGTTGTTTGAAGGAGTTTACATAAGGGGCTTTTTTGCGGCTATGGTAGCGGCATTGGTGCTTGGCATGCTTAACATGCTAGTAAGGCCGGTTCTGATTGTTTTGACGCTTCCTATCAACATAATGACATTGGGAATCTTCACATTCATACTTAACGGATTTCTGCTGAAGGTTGTGGATTTTTTTGTGGCAGGATTCGGGGTAGACAGCTTCATGACGGCTGTATTCGCATCCATTGTGCTGACCTTCGTAAATATGATAATAACCAGCTTGACGAGACCGAAGCGAGAGCGTTGGTAAAAAAAAGAATTAATATATTACTAAAGGATGCCGATATTTATCGGCATCCTTTTTGCAACTTGTCTATTCGGATTTTTTATTTTTTTTGGTTTCATCCTCATCGATGTTTAGTGTATCGGATTCGACTTCAGGCTGAATTTCAACAGGTGGCTCTGGAGGCGTGAAACTAGTTGGTGGTGGCAGCTCTCCTGTCATAGGATCCGGTGAATTCACAAGGTCGGGATTGCTTTCGATGTAGTCGTTGACATTCTGCTGTGGTGGAATGATTTGACCGTTTGGAAGCATGAATGACCCGTCATCCATAAGCAATATGTTTCCGGGAAGCTGTATGGTGCCGTCTGGCAGCTGTATGGTTCCTTCAGGAAGATTATCTTTGTTGTATTGATACAGATAACCGTATCCGTGTATGTTGCAGTATTTCTGCGGTATTTCATAAATCCAGTCTCTTGGAACCGTGGCAAATTCATTTGGGGGATTCCTTTTTACAAAAACCCTGTTTTCCAATGAAGTTATGGGACAGTATCCTGTAGGGATTAGACCGCTATCGGCACATACAGTCAACTGTACATGCAAGTCGTCATATTCGGTAGGCTGTGTACCCTCAGCAAAGTATTCGTTTCTCACAGTGTTTCTGGGATCGAGGTATGAAAGCTCCGTTGGAAGTTTGCCTGATTTCGTATCTACCGCTACGGTTACTATTCCATTGGGTTTTTCGAAGGAGATATCAGCGTAATTTTCATGGATGGTGTTCATGAATGATTGCCATAGAATGGCGCTTGATTTGCTTCCGCTATCGAGCTCTATTTGTAGGTCGTTTCCAATCCATACGCTTGCTGAGTAATATGGAGTATAACCTACGAACCATGCATCGTAATTGTCTGATGTTGTTCCGGTTTTGCCTGCTACCGGTATTTTTGAGTTGCTGGATTCGAACTTGGCACGGGCGCCCGTGCCCGCTGTTACTGCTTCGCGAAGCATGTCGGTTATAAGGAAGGCTGTTTTTTCATTAACTACAAACTCCTTCCAGGGATTGTTTTCGTATATGATGTTGCCGCTATTGTCAGTGATTTTAGTAAAAGTTCTGGGTTTTATATATACTCCATCGTTTCCAAGAGAACCATATGCAGCAGCCATTTCAAGAGGAGAAATGCCTTCTGTCATGCCTCCAAGTGCAAGGGCTGAGAGGTTCATGTCGTTGTAGTTTCCAGATTCTCTGATTGTAGATATGCCCATTTTTTTAAGATAATCGACTGAATTGGAAAGCCCAACTTGTTCTTCCGTTTTTACGGCAACGACATTTTGAGACCAGACTATAGCTTCGCGTATAGTTGAAAGGCCCCAGTATTTATCAGCGTACCAGTTTTTGGGCCAAAGTGATCCATCCGCTCCGTAGTGTGGTACATCGTCTATTATCGTTGCGGGAGTCATGCCCATTTCTATGGCCGGGGCGTAAACTGACAGGGGTTTTATTGAAGAACCGGGTTGACGCGGATTTATCGCTCTGTTGAATATCTTTTGTCCGCTTATATTGCGTCCTCCCATCAGAGCCTTAATCGATCCAGTCGAATAGTCTATTATAACCGAAGCCGACTGTGGCTGAACAACACCTTTTGAACTGATTGAAAAATTTTCCTTGTCGATTGCTAGGTTGTTTGAATCATCTTTATTGAAGAAGGATGGATTGCTGTCAAGGAAGCTTTTGGCAACCACAAGGTTTTTATCTTCATCGTAGCTCTTGCTTTCGGACGGGAGAAGCACCTTTTGACCCTTGTAGATGAATATTTCGGGAATCAGATATTCATCCTTGCTGGGAAGATATTGTTCTTTAGAGGTGTCGGCCTTATAAGTGTCACTTACTATTACCTGTATTCCGACTACGCTTCCGTTTTCATATAGCGATATGAAATTTATACGCTTGTTTTTTAGAAGAACGAGATTGCCATTTTCATCATATTTATAGTCTGATTCAGGTATTATCAAGTCGCCGCTTTTATCTATAATATTGTCATATTGGTATAGAACAATAGTCTGGTGTACAAGTATGTTTCCCTGCCTATCCTTGCTATATTGAAGCTTCGGAAAGTTTTCGGAATCTGCATAGACGTCCTCAAGCGTTTTTTGCATTTCTAAATCGAGGGTCGAGTATATTTTAAGGCCTTGTGTGTATAGTATTTCCTGGGCCCTTTCCCGAGTGATATTAAGTGTTTCCTCAAGGGCTGCTATTACATCTTCCTTTAAGAGGTCAGAAAAGTACGAGGAAATTTCAGAATTCTTGTTTTTACTTGGATTAAGGATGGTTTTCAAGTCGACTGTCATGCCATCTTGGTACTCCGCTTCTGTTATATAGCCCTCGAGCTTCATGAATCCCAATACACTGTGATACCTGTCTATGCTGTCTGGGTTGAATACTGTGGTGTAAATTTCATCGTTTGAATCGATTATATAGTCGTCTTCGTTTACATCTTCCTTTTTTAAAACTTTTATAGGGGAATGGTTTGTAGGAGACGAGGTGATTCCCGCTATGAGCGCTGATTCGGGGATTGTTAAGTCATCAGCATTCTTGCTGAAATAGGTTTGAGAAGCAGCGTTGACGCCATACGCTCCGCTTCCGAGGTAAATAGTGTTTAAATAGGCCTCGAATATCTGCTCTTTCTTGAGGTCTTTTTCTAGCTGAACTGTGTAGTAGGCTTCTTGGATTTTCCGTGAATATGTACGATCGCTTTTTATTTCTGAAAGATATAGGTTTCTTGCCAATTGCTGGGTTATTGTGCTTGTTCCTTTTATGCGTCCACCACTTGTGACACCCTGTAAAACTGCACCCACGAGTCTTTTATAGTTGAATCCGTGATGCTGGAAGAAGGTTCTGTCTTCGGTTGCAAGGAATGCGTTTTTAAGATCCTCGTCTATGTCGTCGTAATCGACTATTGTGCGAAGACCGTCGCTTTGTATTTTTTCAATGACGAGTCCGTTCTGATCCAAGATGAAAGAGTTTTCGTCAAGTATCTGATTTATATTGGACGTATCAATTTTTTTGATGTTCTTGAGGCTTGATGCAACTAGGCCTGCTGTTGCGCCTGCTGCCAAAAATCCGACAATTATTACTACAATTAGAATAACCTTAAGTGCGTTTTTAAATCCTTTTTTCTTTTTTTTGGGTTTTGGTTTATTATAATCCATTTTATCCCTCCACGAGTTTGTTTCAGCAATTATGATTGTATTTAAATGCTATAATATTATAACATAAAGATGTAACTCGATTAGCAATAATGAAAGAATTGTAATATACACAAAAAATAGGGGCGATAATATTGATAAATAATAAAGATGGAAATAAGCAAAAAGCGATGTTGGTGGGCATTGATGGAATGAGGATGACAGAATTGCCCATAAATGAATCAATGAATGAACTGCAGGGACTTTGCGAGGCGGCAGGAGCAGTAGTTATAGATAGGGTCACGCAGAAGAGAGAAAAACCGGACCCTGCTTTTTTCATAGGGAAGGGAAAGGTTGATGAAATCCGAAGCTTTGCCGAAGGCCTGGAAGTGGACATAATTATTTTCAACAACGAACTTACAGGCTCGCAAGTAAGGAATCTCGAGGAGGTCATTGGAAAGACTGTCATAGACAGAACCATACTCATACTTGATATTTTTGCGCTAAGAGCTACTACAAGGCAGGCAAAGCTTCAAGTGGAGTTGGCTCAGCTAAAGTATCGCTTGCCCAGACTAAGAGGAATGGGTAATTCCTTATCTAGAACGGGTGCGGGAATAGGAACAAGAGGACCAGGAGAACAAAAGCTAGAGACAGACCGACGCCACATAATGAATAGGGTTGCAGAAATAAGGAGACAAATCAGAAAAATCGACCAGGTGCGGCAGGTTCAGAAGAAGAAACGTACTGAAAATGAAATTCCGATGGTGGCTTTTGTTGGCTATACAAATGCAGGCAAGTCATCCTTAATGAATTATTTTATCGAAAGAAGTTTGGATGAAGAGATTTTAGGTACCAAGGTTTACGAGGAAGACATGCTTTTTGCCACGCTTGACACATCAACCAGACGAATGGAGATGGAAAAAGGAAAGGTATTTGTATTGACAGATACGGTGGGGTTTGTAAGCGATTTGCCACATATGCTTGTCGAGGCTTTCAAATCAACGCTGGAGGAGGTTCTAGATGCTGATTTGCTAGTCAATGTCGTTGATGCTTCGAATCCCGATTATCTTATGCAAAAGGATACCACCAATCGTGTATTGAAGGAACTTGGAGTGTCGGAAAAAATTCCGGAAATTGTTGTGTACAATAAGATGGACTTAGTTGAGGACGGAACTGCGCTGATTCGCGGCATAGAAGAAACCTTAAATATATCTGCGAAAACAGGTTTGGGAATCGATGGACTGATGGAAAAAATCCACGGCGAATTGTTTCAAAGCATGGTCAAGGTTTGGTTTCTTATTCCCTTTGATAAGGGAGGAGTGTATTCTGAACTAAAGGAAAGACACAATGTTTTGGAAACTATTTACGAAGAAAACGGCACAAAGGCTTTTGTTGAATTGAGCCGACTCGATGTGGGCAGATACAGGGAATTTTTGATTGTGAAAGAGGAAGAATGATGAAAAACGAATATCAAACCTTGCGGGGCCCTGCTTCATGGGAAGATGAGATAAAAAAATCAAAATTTATCGCCTATGTAAAGCCTGTTGAAACCGAAAAAGAGGCAAATGAATTTGTAGACGCAATAAAGAAGAGGCACAAGGATGCAAGGCATAATGTTCCTATTTTTGTTTTGGGTGAAGAGCAGGAGATGCAGAGATACAGCGATGACGGAGAGCCAAGCGGCACTGCAGGTATTCCCATTCTTGAGATGATAAAAAACAAGGGTTTGACCAATCTTGTGGTTGTAGTGACCAGGTATTTTGGAGGAATCAAGCTTGGAACAGGTGGGCTTGTGCGGGCGTACACGCATGTAGCTCAAAGGGCTTTAGACGAGGCTGGGATAGTCAGCAAGACGCTTATGTTAAAAGTCGTTGTTAAGGTAGATTACTCGATGCACGGAAAAGTCAAAAATTTTCTTTATGACAGCAAGTACATTCTTGATAAAACCGAATTTGACGATAGCGTTCATATGTTCATATATGCACGGCCTGAGGATGAGGATGAATTCACAAATAGCATCGTCAATATTACAAACGGGAAAGCGGAAATGGAAAGGTCTGATGCAGGTTTTCATATTATAGAGGACGGTAAGCTGTTGGATTGAAAGGAGGAGAAAAGATGAACTCTCAAGAAGAACGCAAGGAAGCAATGCTTGGGAAAAAGATATGGGCAGTAGTAGGAGCCAGTCATCACAAGAAGAATTTCGGATACAAGATTTACAAAACACTTAAAAGATTCGGGTATGAAGTGTATCCGGTAAATCCCGGATGCGAGACTATAGATGGAGATAAGGTATATCCCCGCGTTGGAGATCTGCCTGTCGTTCCGGAATGCATTGATATGGTTGTTAAACCTGAAATAGGCATACGCCTTTTGGATTCGTTCAAAAAAGCCGGCATAGTTCATGTATGGTTTCAACCGGGAACCACTGGCGAGGAGATAATAAAGAAAGCCGAGGAAATGGGTTTTGAAGCTGTAACAGAGGGTTGTGTGATGGCGGAATTGAATGGAAGGGCAAACACAATACTGTAGATGGCAAAGGGCATATATGCTATAATTTCTTAATGATGTATTTTGGGAGGGAGAAATGGAAAAAACGATAGAACAGAAGATTGATATGACGGTGGACTGGCTAAGGGAAATGGTCAAGGCCAGCGGAACGAAGGGACTTTTGGTAGGGCTTTCAGGCGGGATTGATTCCACTGTAGTGGCAGGGTTAATAAAGCGTGCTTTCCCGAATGATTCACTTGGAGTTATACTGCCATGCAAGAGCAGCGGCAAGGACCGAGAGGATGCAATCCTATGTGCTGAGGCTTGTGGAATAGAAACCTTAGAAGTTGAATTGACTTCTGCACATGAGATTATACTGAATAACACCATGAAAAAACTGCGAGAGGTTAAACCATTAGATGAAAGTCGCATGAAGCTTACAGATGCAAACCTGAGGGCAAGACTTAGAATGAGCACCCTCTATACGGTTGCGGGAGCAATGAATTATTTAGTAGTTGGTACAGACAATGCTGCAGAAACCCACACGGGATACTTCACAAAGTATGGCGATGGAGGAGTTGACTTGCTTCCAATATCGAGGCTTTCCAAGAGGGATGTCTACAAATGGGGAGTGATGTTGGACGTGCCTGAATCAGTACTTGTAAGACCCCCTTCGGCTGGACTTTGGGACGGACAGACCGACGAGGATGAAATGGGAACAACATACGACATGATCGACGATTATCTAGAGGGTAAATCCATACCGGACAAGGATAGAAAGATAATTGAAACGATGCATTCGCGTTCGGAGCACAAAAGAAAAATGCCCCCGGAGGCGCCTGAATTTTAGGAAAGATGTTTAGGGAAAAGGCTTTTATTGTAGTACTATAGGGAAAGTTATTTTAATTGTTAATAGGGTTTATAAATAAGGATATGAGGTGGAAAAGTGGGAAGAATAGGAACAATAATCAACAGAAAAGGCAAGCAGGATGCCAAGCGCGGAAAGATTTTTACAAAACATGCAAGAGCTATAATGGTAGCTGCTAGAGAAGGCGGTCCTGAAATAGAGTACAACATGTCTTTGAAGAGTGCTGTTGAAAAAGCTAAAGCTGACAATATGCCGAACGACAACATTGAACGAGCAATCAAGAAAGGCTCAGGCGAGACCGATGGAGAGCAGTTTGAGGAATTCGTTTACGAGGGATATGGTCCTTCCGGCGTTGCCATAATGGTTGAAATTTTGACTGACAATAAAAACCGTGCTGCGGCGGATGTAAGGCATATATTCTCAAAGAACGGTGGAAACTTGGGATCTAACGGATGCGTATCTTTCATGTTCGACAGGAAGGGGATACTGGTTCTTTCTGAGGAAGACAATGAGCTTGATGAAGAAACATTGATGATGGAGGCGTTGGATGCCGGGGCAGAAGACATACAGGTTGAGGACGGATTTACGGAAATCATAACATCGATGGAAGAATTTGCTAGAGTAAGGGACTATCTTCTCAAGGATGGATACAAGCTTGTAAAGGCGGAATTAGGATATATTCCACAAACTATGTCAAGGCTTGAAAACAGCGAAGACATAACCAAAATGGAAAATCTGATAGATATGCTTGAAGATAATGACGATGTTCAGAACCTTCATCACAACTGGGAAATGGAAGATTAGTTTTTATTGAGGAGAATTTTGCTCCTCAATGTATCTTTTTATAATCTCAATTGTTGCCCCACCTGTGGATATGATTAGATAGCATAATGAAATTGTATAACGACCGCTACAGATATGTGGAGACGCAGAATGTTCGGGGAAGAAATGTTATGATTTTCAAGAATGAAGAAAATAAGATCAAAAAATTAAGGTTTGAGTTTGAGGAGAATTACCATAAAGCAGAGGAAAAGCTTAAAGAATAATTACCTGAATGGAAATCATAAAATAGAAAATACAAAACAATAAACAAATTCGGCAGATTCCGTCTTTAGTGGTGTCTGCCGAATTTGTTTATTTAGTAAATTTAACGGGTACAAGTATTTTTTGCCCGGGTTGTATTATATTGCCTGAAAGACGGTTTGTTTCTTTTATTTCGAAAATGGCTTCTCTGATGTCGCGATTCAAATTTTGAGATTCGGCTATTTCCCATAGTGTGTCGCCCGGTTTTATGACAACCTCAATGTATTGTCTTTCCTGAATACCGTCTGCCTGAATAAGTTTAAAAGGAACTGACAGTAGACAGAAAGAAAGGAAAAGCAAAAGAGCGGTACTAGATATGAATTTTTTTCGGTTTGCAATACGATAACTCTTTTTCATAATATCACCTCGAACAAATGTTCTTTTGATTTCATTATAATAGAACAAACGTTCTGTGTAAATAGTTTTTTTGAATTTTTTATGGTATAATAAATAAAAAATTGAAGAACTTTAATGATGGAAGAAAGTATGATGGTATAAATGAAGAATCATTTAAATAATAAGAGAGGGTGAAGTCATGAATAGGGGAACAGCTAAGTTAATTGCAATAGCAATTGCGATTGTTATGGTTTTGTCTACATTTGGTGGTTTGGTATCACTTTTTGGCTGATGATGCGGGATACGGTGTTTGCTGTATCCCTTTAATATGGGCCAAACGAATTTAAAGAAATGGAAGGCAGGCGAATGAAGGCATGCTGATTATAGGAATAGATCCCGGATACGCAATTTTGGGATACGGAGTGATTTCGTATGAAGGGAATAAATTTGATGTGATAGAATACGGTACGGTCACGACCAGTTCGGATGTGGAACTGCCAAATCGGTTGAAAAAAATATACAATGAGCTTTATGATCTTTTCGAGAAATACAAGCCTGATGCTGTTGCAATAGAAGAGTTGTTTTTTAATAAGAATGTAACAACGGCATTAATGGTGGCGCACGCTAGAGGCGTGGCAGTCGTTGCGGCGGCAAAAGCAGGGCTTGAAATTTTTGAGTACACTCCGCTTCAGGTCAAGCAGGGGGTTGTTGGTTATGGAAGAGCTGAAAAGAAGCAGGTTCAGATAATGGTGAAGACGATACTGAATCTTAAGGAAATACCCAGACCTGATGATGCTGCGGACGCTTTAGCGGTAGGCATATGCCATGCGCATTCGGGAGTGATGGGAAAATATTTTAAAATAAGATGAGGTGACAGGACTTGATTGATTATATAAAAGGAATTGTAAAAGATACGGGAGAAAACTACATAGTTGTGGAAAATAATGGAATAGGATACAGGGTATTCACTTCCATGAATACAATTGGAGATATACAAGACGGAGAGGAAATCAAGATTTATGCGGATATGGTGGTAAGGGAAGATAATATAAGCCTTTACGGGTTTTATGAAAAGAACGAATTAAAAATGTTTAGAATGCTAAATAAGGTCAGCGGCATAGGTTCGAAATTGGCATTGGCGGTATTGTCTACGATAGACTACAACGATGTGGCAAGATGCATTGCATCGGCCGACAGCGTTTCGCTTACAAGCGTTTCGGGGGTTGGCAAAAAAACAGCTCAGCGGATTATTTTGGATTTGAAGGAAAAAGTAATCAAGGAATTCGGAGAAATGGAAATCATGGACAGGTCAAGGCAAGATCGGATGTCTCTTTTCAAAGGGGAACACAGGGATGCAGTTGATGCTTTGATGGCTTTGGGATACAGCAGAACGGATGCTGCGGCATCTGTACAATTTGTTTACGAAGATGGAATGAAAGCGCAGCAAATAATAAAAGAAGCGCTCAAGAGCTTGCTAAAGAGATGAGGAGGCGGAAATGATTGAGAACAATCCAAGCAATAGGGTCATAACCCCCGATAAAAAAAGGGATGAAACGGAAATAGAGAAGTCGCTAAGACCCAAGTCTTTGAATGAGTATATAGGGCAGGAAAAGCTTAAAGAAAAACTGAAAATATTTATAGATGCTGCAAAACAGAGAGATGAGTCGCTTGACCATGTGTTGCTCTATGGTCCTCCGGGATTGGGCAAGACTACACTTGCATCTATTATTGCAAATGAGATGGGTGTTAGCCTTCGTATAACCTCGGGGCCGGCAATCGAAAGACCCGGAGATCTTGCAGCGATTCTTACAAACCTACAGGAAAACGATGTCTTGTTTATAGATGAGATTCATAGGCTGAGCAGAAGCGTCGAGGAAGTACTATATCCCTCGATGGAGGATTACGCTCTTGACATAATAATAGGCAAGGGACCGAGCGCAAGAACCGTGCGTTTGGATTTGCCACGATTCACGCTTATAGGGGCAACGACTAGGGCAGGCCTTCTGACCTCGCCGCTCAGAGATCGTTTTGGAGTAATATGCAAACTTGATCTTTATGAGGTGAAAAACCTCAAAAAGATAGTTTTGCGATCATCTGAGATATTAGGGGTGCCGATAGATGACGAATCAGCTTCGCTAATTGCTGCAAGAAGCAGGGGAACACCCAGAATTGTAAACAGGCTGCTTAAGAGGGTTAGAGACTACGCACAGGTCATGGGCGATGGAACCATAAATGAAGATACGGTTGCAAAGGCCATGGAGCTTCTGGAGGTTGATCCATTGGGATTGGATGGAGTTGACCGAAAGATTCTAATGACAATCATAGAAAAATTTGATGGTGGCCCGGTAGGGCTTGATACGCTGGCGGCATCCACAGGAGAAGAAAAAAATACAATAGAAGATGTGTATGAGCCTTATCTTTTGCAGCTTGGTTTTATAAACAGAACACCGAGGGGAAGGGTGGTCACTTCGAGAGGATACAAGCATCTTGGAATGGTTAACAATGGCGAAGAAGAGATAACCATATGGGATTTGGAGGAAGAACATTTGTAATCGCCTTTTATTTTCCGTTGGTTTCGAGTATAATTGTCAGTATTATATTGAAGCTTTTGCTTAATCTGTTTTCAGGAATATAGTTAAAGGGGCTGTGGCAATGAAAAGAGCAATAAAAAGTTCGGGTCTGGCTTTGTTGGCATTTATGTTTTCGTTTTATTTGTCATATGGCGCTGAAAATGTTCCGCAGACCATAAGGATAGGACTGACATTCGACAATCCATCTGTTGAAAGCGTTGCAGTGGCATCGAGTGAAGGATTCGAATTCGGAGTTGTAAACGGCGACAACTATGAAAACCTTTGTCCATATATTGATTTCAAAAAATTGAGAATAGAAAAAGCGTCGGATTTTGACGAAAGCGTGTTTCTGGTAAAGGCAGGATCTGTTTCAGAGGATTTGCAAAGTTTGTCCGATGATATTGCAATGCTGGAAGACATGGATGAAGTATTTTTTTCAATATACGACGATGGATGGAGCATGTGTGCTGGACCATATTCAAGCAAGTCTGAGGCGGAATCAAAAGCAAAGAGTTTTTCAAATGAAACGGATAAAATTGATTTTAATGTAAGCGAATACGATTCGTTGATTCTGGTTGAGTCCGAAGGCGGAACGGTTTTAGCTTATGACTCCATGAGAAATGAATATTTGATAAAACCCTTTGGCGAAAAAAACGAAGACTCCGTGTTTTCATACAACGGCCATCAATATAGGGGCGGGGTAATGATAAAACGCTATGTCGGAAGTGATTTGACTGTTATCAACTACCTTGACATGAATGAATACTTATACGGTGTTTTGCCGTGGGAAATGTCAAACTCATGGCCGCTGGAGGCACTTAAGGCTCAGGCGATAGCGGCACGAAATTTTGCGATTTCCAATTATAGTAAATATTCGTACCTGGGTTTCAATCTGTGCGGTACCAACAATTCCCAGGCTTATGTCGGTTACGACTATGAAGGGCCGGTGTGCAATCGGGCTGTGGATGAGACAGAGGGACAGTTGCTTATGTGGAATGGCAATGTTGTAAGCGCATTTTATCATGCAAACAGTGGCGGATTTACGGAAAATAGTGAAAACATATGGTCTACAGAGGTTCCTTATCTGAAGGGAATTCGGGACGATTTTTCGGCTGGAGGACCCCATTACAGCTGGGAAATAAAATACTCCGAAGATTCGATTTATGAAATCATGAGATCTGCGGGATACGATGTTGGTAAATCGATAGATATGTCCATTGCAAGAAGAAGCGAAAACAACCATGTTCTGGAGTTGCTGATAGAATCGGAAAAAGCCGATGTCAAATTGCTAAAAAATGCAATGAGAACCGTTTTCGGCTATGACAAGTTGAAAAGCACATTGTTCGAAATAAGGAAGGATAATGATCTTTACTGTATTAATAGAGGAACATCAATCGAAAGGATTCCAGCCAAGGGGATTTCGGTTTTGAGTGGCAACGGAAAAATCAGCAAGACCGATTTTGAGAATTGTCATGTGCTGGGGGAATTCGGAGAAAAAGAGAATCCGGGGGCAAAAGGATTTGTTATTGAAGGCAGAGGTTGGGGCCACGGTCTGGGAATGAGCCAGGAGGGTGCCAAGGCCATGGCCGAAGAAGGATATGGCTACAGAGATATACTGTCATTTTATTACACGGATACAACTATAGAGTAGGAGCATAAAACAATGAACAAAAGCGATTTTTATTACGAGTTGCCGGAATCTTTTATAGCCCAGGAGCCTCTAAGCAAGAGGGATGAATCGAAACTGATGATTTTGGACAGAAAAACCGGTGAAATAGAGCATGGCAGGTTTAAGGATGTTGTTGAATATCTAAATTCTGGAGACTGTCTGGTTCTAAACAATACAAGAGTTATTCCCGCGCGAATTTTCGGAAAAAAGACGACAGGGGCGGAAGTGGAGTTTCTTCTTCTTAAAAGGCTCGACATTAACCGTTGGCAGACATTGGTTAAACCCGGAAGAAGGGCTAAACCGGGAAGCGTTTTCGAATTCGGGAACGGAGAGCTTAGAGCTGAAGTGCTTGATGTTGCCGAAGGGGGTACTCGAATAATAGAATTCACCTATGAGGGTGTATTCGAGGAGATACTCGAAAAATTGGGAAGGATGCCGCTTCCTCCCTATATAATGGCAAAGCTAGAGGATCAGGAAAGATACCAGACGGTTTATTCAAAGGAAAGTGGCTCGGCGGCTTCGCCTACGGCAGGACTCCATTTTACCGAGGATCTGCTTGTAAAGATTATGGACAAGGGCATTGAAATAGCCTATGTGACTCTCCATATTGGATTGGGAACATTTAGACCTGTCAAGGAAGAGCTCATAGAGGATCATGAGATGCATTCTGAATACTATGTTCTTGACGAGGAAAATGCGGATCGCATAAACAGAGCCAAGAAGAATGGGAATCGCGTAATAGCAGTAGGAACAACAGCGAACCGAGTGGTTGAAACCCTAGGGAATGAAAGCGGGCTTGTATGTTCTGGAAGTGGATGGACCAATATCTTTATATATCCGGGTTATCGATTCAAAGTAATTGATGCGATAATCACGAACTTTCATCTTCCGGAATCAACACTTATAATGCTGGTTAGTGCTTTCGTTGATAGGGAGACGATACTTGAAGCATATGAAACCGCAAAATCGGAAGGCTACCGTTTCTTCAGTTTTGGGGATGCAATGTTTATTTACTGACGGGGAGGGTTTTATGTCTTTTAAATTTGAAGTATTAAAAAAATCTAATGAAAATGCTGCACGGCTAGGTAGAATGACAACAAATCATGGATCAATAGAAACACCGATATTTATGCCGGTAGGAACACAGGCTACGGTAAAGAGCATGACGCCGGAGGAACTGAAGGAAATAAAAGCCCAAATAATTCTTAGCAACACCTACCATCTTTATATGAGACCCGGGCATGATTTGATCAAGGAAGCTGGAGGCTTGCATAAATTCATGAATTGGGATTTGCCAATCTTGACAGATAGCGGAGGATTCCAGGTTTTCAGTCTTGGTCCAATGCGTAAAATAAGCGAGGAAGGGGTTGAGTTCAGATCCCATATAGATGGCTCGAAGCATTTTATAAGCCCTGAAAAAGCGATAGAAATACAGACGGCCCTAGGGTCGGACATAATTATGGCTTTTGATGAGTGTCCTCCTTATCCTGCGGAATACAAATATGTGAAGAATTCCCTTGAAAGGACTACGCGGTGGGCGAAAAGGTGCAAGGAAGCCCATGTGAACACTGAAAACCAAACGCTTTTCGGGATAGTGCAGGGAGGGATGTATAAGGACCTCAGGAAGCAAAGCGCAGAGGAGCTTGTGGAACTAGGGTTTAAGGGATATGCTCTTGGAGGGCTTAGCGTAGGCGAGTCAAAGGATATAATGTATGAAATGCTCGATTATACAACTCCGCTTTTGCCTGAGGAAAACCCTAGGTATCTTATGGGTGTGGGATCTCCGGACTGCCTATTCGAAGGGGTGGAAAGGGGCGTTGATATGTTTGACTGTGTATTGCCAACGCGTCTTGCTAGAAATGGAACGGCAATGACTAGCCGAGGGAGGATTTCAATCAAGCAGGCACAATACACTAGAGATTTTTCGCCGCTAGACCCGGATTGCGATTGCTATACCTGCCGTAATTACTCAAAAGCGTATCTGAGGCATCTGTATAAATCGAATGAAATTTTGTCTGCTAGGCTTTTTTCCTATCATAATTTGCATTTTCTGCTTAATTTGATGGAAAAGATACGTAAAGCTATAGATGAAGATACATTCAAAACGCTAAAAAAAGACTTTTTTAGAAACTATGGTTATGATAATATGATAGGGAAAGATATATAGGGCTAAGTAAAAAAAAATAAGGGGGAAATATCGATGAATTCATCTACTATCCAGCTTCTGTTTCCATTGCTATTTATTGGAATTTTGTATTTTCTTATGATTAGACCGCAACAGAAGAAAAACAAGGCAATACAGAAGATGAGAGAAAACTTGAAGGTGGGCGACAAGGTAGTCACCATTGGCGGAATCAACGGAACAATTATTAAAAGCAGCGACGAAATTCTTACAATAGAAATCGGAGCTGATAAATTAAAGCTCCAGCTCAGCAAATGGGCGATAGGGACAGTTGAAGAGCAATAGAATTGTTTCGGTATTAAGGAGTAGTATATTTAAAGAAAGGACGGATGAATAGAATGAAGCACATAAAAACCCTTAGCAGAGGTAAATTGAAGGAAATTAAAAGCAAAGGTTGCGGAGAATGTCAAACATCTTGTCAGTCCGCATGCAAAACCTCATGTACAGTTGGTAACCAAGTTTGTGAAAACACAAAGTAATTCAAAAAGCAGCTTGAAAGCTGCTTTTTCTCTTTGCGTATTTAGTGGGAGGAAAGCCGATGATTCACAAGTATAGACACAGGGGAATGAATATTGTTTTAGATATAAATAGCGGAGCGGTTCACATAGTTGATGAGGCTGTATTCGATTTGCTTGACTCATATTCGGAAAATGGAATAGATGTAGAAGACGCGGTCTTTGAAAGTTGCATTGACATTTATGGGATGGAAACAGTTGACGAGGCAAGGCTCGAAATAGAATCTCTGATTAAAAGGAAAGAGCTTTTTGCAGACGATATGCTGGGAGAGAACCCGCTTCTTACTGCAAAACCGGTTGTAAAGGCAATGTGCCTCCATGTAGCCCATGACTGTAATTTGAGATGTGAGTATTGCTTTGCTGCACAGGGTGATTTTAATGGCGAGAGGTGTCTTATGTCTTTGGAAACGGGGAAAAAGGCACTCGATTACCTTATAGAGAATTCAGGAAACAGAAAGAATCTCGAAGTTGACTTTTTCGGCGGAGAGCCACTGATGAATTTCGATGTAGTGAAGGAACTTGTATTCTACGGCAGAAAAAGGGAAGATGAGACCGGCAAGCATTTTCGGTACACACTCACTACCAACGGAGTCCTAATGACTGATGATGTCATGGCTTTTCTCGATGAATACATGGATAATGTGGTGCTTAGCATAGATGGCAAGAAGGAAAATCATGACAGGCTCAGGTATTATGCCAGCGGTAAGGGGTCCTTTGACGATATCTACGAAAAATATAAAAAATTTGTTGCCATGCGCGAAGACCGCTTGTATTTTGCGAGGGGAACTTTCACATCATATAATTTGAACTTTGTTGAGGATGTGCGCTTTCTGGCGGACATCGGTTTCGACAGTCTGTCGCTTGAGCCGGTAGTTACAAAACCTACCGAACCGTATGTTCTGAGGGAGGAACATCTTCCAATAATAATGGAGCAGTACGAGGCCTTGGCCGACGAAATTATAAAACGCTATGAGGAAGGGCGTCCAATCAATTACTACCATTTCGAAATTGATTTGAACCAGGGTCCGTGCGCATACAAGCGCTTGTCCGGATGCGGGGCAGGAATAGAATATTTGGCTGTAACCCCAACCGGAGAGCTTTATCCATGCCATCAGTTCGTTGGGGAAAAATCGATGAAAATGGGTACTCTAAGCGATGCATACGAAGACTTGAAGAAGCCGCTGGACTTCAAGAATGCACATGTTTATAAAAAGGAAGCTTGCAGAAATTGTTGGGCGAAATTTTATTGCGGAGGCGGTTGCCATGCAAATGCCTACTATTCAAACGGAAACATCTTTGAGCCGTATGAGTTGGGTTGCAAGATGGAAAGAAAGCGTGTCGAATGCGCTATCTATGTCAAGGCCGTATTGAATGAAAAAGGAATAAAACAGAAAAGTCTAGTATAGAGGTGCAAAGATGATAAAGGAATACAAAGATAAAAGGCCGAAAATACATGATTCGTGCTATGTTTCCGAGACTGCCGATATAGTAGGGGACGTTACTCTTGAAGAGGATGTAAATGTTTGGTTCGGAACGGTAATCCGGGGTGATGAAAACTATGTAAGAATTGGAAAAGGTACGAACATACAGGATAATTGCACATTGCACATAGCAAGAGATTTTCCCTGTATAGTGGGTGAGAATGTAACAATAGGCCATGGGGCTATCGTTCATGCCTGCATGATAGGTGATAGGGTTCTTGTCGGAATGGGCGCAATTATTTTAAATGGTGCGATTATTGAAGATGATGTTATAATAGGAGCCGGGAGCATTGTTACTCCTGGGCAAAAAATTCCTAGCGCTTCCATGGTAATGGGAATACCGGGAAAGGTTGTTCGCTCTTTGACAAAGGTAGAAATGGATTATTTTGAAGTTTCGGCAAGAAATTACGTAGAACTTGCGTCTGATTATAAATATAAAAAACAAGGAGGAAGGATGCTATGAAAACAAAGAACATCACACTTTTCATAGTCATAGTCTTGGTTGTAATTGCGGCAGTGTTTACAGCTTTAAATGGTATCGATATGGGCAACCTTAAAATCGGTTCCGTAAGTGATTCAATGAAACTGGGACTTGACATTGAGGGTGGAGCATATGTTGTTTTGGAAGCTGATACCGATGCAACTGGTGAAGCTTTGGCAAAAATTATGGATCAAACCCAAGAAGTAATAAGAAGGCGTGTAGACGCAATGGGTTTGACCGAACCCAATATTGTGCGAGAGGGAACCAACAGAATAAGGGTTGAACTCCCGGGGGTAAGCGATGCCCAAGATGCAATTAAAGCCATAGGAAAGACGGCGCAACTGCAATTCGTGAAGGTTGACGGAACCGTTATTCTTACCGGTGACCAGGTTAAGAATGCTGAATTGACTTTTGATCCCAAGACGGACAAGCCGGCCGTTGCGCTAGAATTTAACAGTAATGGGACTGAGGCTTTTAGGCTTGGAACGAAAGAAGTGGCTCAAATGGCATCGCCAAACAACATTATGGCGATAGTGCTAGATGACGAAATAATCTCAGCTCCGAGGGTAGACAGTGAAATAGCCGGGGGAACCGCAATAATCGTTGGCAGTTTCACGGTTGATGAGGCTTCGAATCTCGCAGCGCTTATAAGAGGAGGCGCCTTGCCTGTAGACCTTGTGGAGGTACAAACCAAGGCAATTGGGGCAACACTTGGAATCAATTCTCTTTACACAAGCGTGAAAGCCGGCCTAATAGGGTTGCTTTTGGTGCTTCTGTTCATGCTTGGTTATTACAGATTGCCTGGAGTTGTGGCAAGCATAGCTCTTATGCTTTATATTGTAATAGTACTCTATTCTCTCATATTAATGCATGCGACATTAACGCTTCCGGGGGTTGCGGGAATGGTTCTGTCAATAGGAATGGCGGTTGACGCCAATGTAATCATATTTGAGCGAATAAAAGAGGAAATCAGAAACGGCAAGACACTGAGAGCATCTGTAGACTCTGGATTCGCTAAAGCGCTTAGGACGATTGTGGATGCGAATGTAACTACTTTCATAGCGGCCATAGTTCTTTATTACTTCGGACTAGGTCCGATCAAAGGGTTTGCCGTAACATTGATGATAGGTATAGTGGCGAGCATGTTCACAGCTGTTGTTGTCACAAAAATGCTCCTTAGAATGATCGTGGGCATGAACCTGACTAAAAATACCAAGATGTATGGCGCCTAGGGGGTAGAAAAGATGAAATTTAAAATTTGCGAGAACTATAAGATATGGTTTGGAATTTCAACATCGATAATTATCATAGGAATGATTGTGGCAATGGTAGCAGGATTGAACTTTGGCATCGATTTTACCGGTGGAACAATGATGCAATTTGACATGGGAAGGGATTACAGTATTGAAGAAATTCAGACTGTTCTTGAACCATACAATCTTAATGCCGATATTATTCACGCAGGGGCCGAGAGTCACGAGGTCATAATAAAAACAAAGTCCAATCTTACCAACGATGAAAGAATTGAAATTTTCAATTCGGCGAAAGAGACATTCGGAATAGAGGATTCTGCATTTGGACAAACGGAGCAGTTCGGACCGACCATCGGTGATGAGATAAAGGAAAAGGCATTGATATCAATATTGCTTGCATCCTTAGGAATGCTAATGTATGTAACATTTAGATTTGAATACAAGTTCGGGGTTTCGGCAATCATTGCCCTGTTGCATGATGTGCTGATTGTTTTGGCCATGTATTCGATTTTCAGGATACCTGTCAATAGTTCAGTAATTGCGGCTATTCTTACAATAGTGGGGTATTCCATAAACGATACAATTGTTGTTTTTGACAGGCTTAGGGAAAACATAAAGTATATGAACAAAAAGAGCTATTTTGAGGTAGCTGATATCAGCATAAATCAGACGCTTAGAAGGTCTTTGAACACATCCCTTACAACGCTTCTTGTAATAGGAAGTCTTTATGTATTGGGTGTGGAGTCTATCAAGGAATTTGCATTGCCTCTTTTAGTTGGAGTTCTGACAGGAACATATTCATCTATTTTCATAGCAAGTCCTATTTGGGCACTTTGGAAAAATCATGAAAGCAAGAAGCATAATTACAAAGCTGCATAGTATTAAACATAAACCTTACAAATGGCGGCTTTTGCCGCCATTTGTAGTATAAAGAAATCTTTATAATTAATATTTATTTTTGATAGAGAAGGAAAACGGGTATAGATATAGAAATTATTACTATTAAATACTGGAGGGAATGCCATGCAAATTTATTTCATATTATCGTTGCTTTTTTCTGTAGTAGTAGCACTTTTTGCAGTAATCAATTCGGATATTATTGAAATCAGCTATTTTCTGGGAAAGATTGAGGTTGCACAATCAGTGGTTATACTTATTTCGGCGGCTTTTGGAGCGCTCATAATGGGGCTATTCGCTGTCTTTAGCAAATTCAAAAGCGGTTTAAGAACAAGAAAGCTGAACGGTAGAATAAAAACTCTTGAAAAGGAAGTTGGACGATATAAAGCGTCTGAGACCAAGTCTGCAGAGGAAAAGGCAAAACTTGAAGAGGAAGCGGTCAAACAAATTGAAAAAGCGAAAGAAGAGCTTGGCGGAGACGTCGTTGAGAAAAAGTAGCGGGCAGGAGCTGTAATGATAAACAAAAGCAATAGATGGGATATTAAATCGAAACCGGATGATGTCGATATTAAAAGGCTTGTCAAAGCATTTGAAATAAGTGAAATAACGGCTGGCTTGTTGTGCAATAGAAACCTTACGGAAATAAGCGAAGCCGAATCTTTTTTAAATCCGTCATGGGAAAGGCTTAGAGATCCTTTTTTGCTAAAGGATATGAAAAAGGCTGTTGATAGGATAAATAAAGCAGTTGAAAAAAATGAAACCATTTGCATTTATGGAGACTATGATGTTGACGGGGTCACATCGACTGCAATTCTATTGACATATTTCAGAAATATTGGATACGATAATATAATGCATCATATTCCGGAAAGGAAAACCGAGGGATACGGGCTAAACATTGATGCAGTCAGGATGATTTGCGAAAAAGGTTGCAACTTGCTAGTGACAGTTGATTGCGGTATTGCCTCTTCTGAGGAAATAAATTACGGAAACAGCATGGGAATGGATGTCATTGTTACTGACCATCACAAGACCCCTTTAAATCTTCCGGATGCCTATGCTATTGTAAATCCCAAAAGGAATGATTGTGAATTCGGTTTCAAAGAATTGGCAGGGGCGGGAATTGCATTCAAACTTGTACAGGCCTTATCTAATGAAAATGACGATTTGAACTCGTATATTGAATTGTCTGCATTGGGTACGGTTGCGGATGTAGTCCCGTTGCTTGATGAAAATAGAATAATTGTTAAAAAGGGCCTTGAAGTGATTAGTTCTAGTGAGAACCTCGGATTGATTGCATTAAAAGCCGTTTCGGGATTAAATGAAAAGCCTGTAAACGCAGGCAATATTGCATTCATGTTGGCGCCTAGAATCAATGCGGCAGGACGCATGGGTAGTGCGGACAAGGCATTGGAGCTTCTTATGTCGCGGGACAGCGTACAGGCGGAGCATTTGGCATTTTCCCTAAATGAAATGAACACCGAAAGAAAAGAGATAGAAGAAAAAATATATTCCGAGGCGGAAGCCCTGATTAAAGAAAAAAATTTGAACGAGCAGAACATAATGGTTATTGGAAAGGTAGACTGGGATTCCGGAATCATAGGAATTGTAGCCTCTAAACTCAGCGAAAAATATTGTAGGCCGATTATAATGATTGCAATTGACGAATCTGTGGGAAAGGCCTCATGCCGTTCTTATGGATCGATTAATTTGTACGATTTGCTTGATGTTTGCAGGCCGTACTTTATTAAATTCGGGGGGCACAAACAAGCAGCTGGGTTTTCCATTACTTCAATGGATATAGATGCCTTTGCAAAGGATCTCGAAACTTTGGCAATGGAAAAAATAGCAGAAGCCGAGCTTGCACCAAGGCTAGGTATCGATTGTGTAATAGATACCCGAAAAATCGATTTTAAGCTTATAGAGGACATTGATCGTTTGGCTCCGTTCGGATGCGGAAATGCAAGACCCAAGTTTCTTTTGCGCAATCTTAAATTGAATAATTTCCGTTATGTAGGAAAGAACCAAAAGCATTTGAAGGCCGCATTTTCGGAAAGCAATAGAATGTTTGACGCCATTGGATTTAACATGGATATGTATGCTTCCTTTCTTAAAAGAAAACAGAGTATGGATGTTGTGTTTAATCTTGAAAAAAATGTTTTCAGAAATGTGGAATCAATACAATTGAACTTAAAGGACATTAGAATAAATGAAATTGCATACTATGCCGAGGGCGATTTAGGAAGGAGATACCTAAAAGCCTTCTTGCCATTTTTTGAAAAAATAAAGACAAAAGACAGTTTGTCTGAAGGCAGATGCAAAGTATCGGGAAAGGAATTTGTTCCGGCTATGCTTCTTGAGGAAGGTACACTTGTAGCGGTTTATACATTGGAAGGATTGCACAAGCTTATTGGACAAATGGAGGAGCATCTGCCTCGGGATTTTTATTCGGTGGAAGCAGTTTTTTTTGGAGATGAAGAACCATTAAATGGAGTGTCGCACATTGCAGTGTTTCCCAATCTACATTCAGCGGCAAAAAGAGGATATAAAAAAATAGTAAACTATGACGGCTACGGAATGATGGGAGCCATGGATTGCTTGGATGTATCGGAACCCGGGGATAAGAATGCTTTCGATAAAATGGTTTGCGAGATGATTCCTGACAGGAGCCACCTTGTTGATATATATAGAGTCCTTATGAAAAACGGCCCTGTCAGCCAATATGATCTCGAAAAAAGTTTAGGCCTACCTTTCCTTAAATTAAATGCATCCCTTTGGATATTGGAGGATTGCGAATTAATCGATTTTAAGGAAGGAATGTATGCTGTGCTCGAAGCACCCGGTGAAAAAATCGATATATTTGAAAACGGTCTATTAAAGAACATGAACGAATATCTATAGATAACATGATTCATACAAGGAGGAAAAAATGGAATTAAAAGATAAAATAAGAGTTATAGAAGGCTTCCCCAAAGAGGGTATAAGCTACAAGGATATTACGACTCTTCTGAAGGATGGAGAAGCCTACCAAAAATCTATAAACGAATGTATTGAGAAAGTTAAGGATATTCACTTCGATTTGATTGTAGCGCCGGAGGCACGAGGTTTCTTGATAGGAGCGCCTATCGCATACTCAATGGGAAAAGGATTTGTTCCTGTAAGAAAAGCCGGGAAGCTTCCATATGAAACATTGGATTATGAATACGAATTGGAATACGGAACAGATGTCTTGCAAATGCATAAAGACGGCATAAAAAAAGGGCAGAAGGTACTTGTCACAGATGATTTGCTAGCGACCGGAGGAACCATTATCTCAGTAATTAAAATGGTTGAAAAATTAGGAGGAGAAGTGGTAGGGATTCTCTTTCTGATGGAGCTGGAATTCTTAAAAGGGCGGGAGCGTCTTGAAGGATACAGAGTGGAATCGGTTGTAAAATACTGATTGAGAAAAATTGAAACCCACTACTAAGCAGCGGATGTGATGCGTCCGCTGCATTGTTTTAATAGGGCGCTTGGTATATAATGAATTTAAATTTTCACAAGGGAAAGAGGAATACCTATGTTGGAAAATTTCATAATACAAATACAACAATATAATCCAAATATTGAATATGCCAATATTATTAAGGCGTATCATTTTGCTGAAAGTGCTCACGAGGGGCAGCTCAGGAAGTCCGGCGAAAAGTATTTTACTCACCCACTCCAGGTGGCTTTGATTCTGGCGGAACTTGAAATGGATGAAAATACGATAATAGCGGGTTTGCTTCATGATGTCCTTGAAGATACCAAGTATGAATATGATGAAATAGCTGCGGAATTCGGAGATGAAGTTGCTTCGCTTGTAGACGGAGTGACAAAGCTGACTCGTTTAAAGTATGAATCGAAAGAGGAAAGACAGGCAGAAAATTTGAGAAAGATGTTTCTTGCTATGGCAAAGGACATCCGGGTCATCATAATAAAGCTGGCAGACAGGTTGCACAACATGAGAACCCTAGAGTACATGAACGAGGAAAAGAAAAAAGAAAAGGCTATGGAGACAATAGAGATATATGCGCCTATAGCGGATAGGCTTGGAATATCGAAAATAAAGGGTGAACTTGAGGATACATCTCTAAGGTTCATTGATCCCGAGGGGTATTACGAGTTGGTCGAAAAGATCAATAAAAAGCGTGGAGAACGAGAAGAATACATTGAAAATGTTATTAATAAACTCAATGATTCATTAGCAGATACGGATATAGAATACGATATTACAGGGCGCCCAAAGCATTTTTATAGTATTTATAAAAAAATGGTATATCAGAAAAAAAGTTTTGAGGAGATCTTCGATTTAACGGCAATACGTGTTATCGTCGATAACATTAAGGATTGCTACGGTGTATTGGGAATAGTTCATACGTTGTGGAAACCGATACCGGGAAGATTCAAAGACTATATAGCTATGCCCAAAACAAATATGTACCAGTCCCTCCATACAACCGTAATCGGTCCTAAAGGCGAGCCGTTTGAGATACAAATAAGAACGAAAGACATGCATAAAATTGCCGAATATGGTATCGCAGCCCATTGGAAATACAAGGAAGGCCGCGTAGAAGAGGAAAACATAGACAATAAGCTTACATGGCTAAGGCAGATGCTTGAATGGCAGAGAGATTTAAAGGATCCCAAGGAATTTGTAGAATCCCTCAAAATAGACCTTTTCACAAATCAGGTTTTTGTGTTTACTCCGAAGGGGGATGTAGTTGAATTGCCTGTTGGCTCAACACCGGTGGATTTTGCATATAAAATACATTCAGGAGTGGGAAACAGCTGTATAGGAGGAAAGGTTGACGGAAGAATAGTGCCACTAGATTACAAACTTAAGACTGGAAATATTGTCGAGGTGATTACAAGCTCTCATTCAAACGGTCCAAGCAGGGATTGGCTAAAGTTTGTAAAGAGCACACAGGCAAAAAATAAGATAAAGCAGTGGTACAAGAAGGAACGCAAAGAGGAAAATATTGTCAAGGGTAAGGATATGCTTGAAAAAGAAGTGAAAAGACTAGGATATAGTACAAAGGAATTCTTGCAAGCTTCTTGGCTTAATTCCGCAGTAAAGAAGCTTAGTTTGAATGCAATTGAAGACCTGTATGCTTCGTTGGGATATGGAGGGATTTCCCTCAATCAGGTAATGCCTAAATTAAAGGAAAAATACAGGGTTGACCATAAAGACGATAAGAAAATGTCCATCGAAGAGGAAATCGCGGAAAAGTCAAAAAAGAAATCGGATAAGAGCGACAAGAAGCATAAGAAACAGGACCAAGGAATAACGGTTAAGGGAATCGACAGTATTCTGGTGCGTTTTGCGAAATGCTGCAGTCCTGTACCTGGGGATGAAATAATAGGATTTATAACACGCGGCAGAGGAATAACCATTCATCGCAGCGACTGTCCCAACATAAAGAATGAAGATACAACTGCAGAACGATTTATTGATGTTGAATGGAATAGGGATAAAGAGAATTCCTATGAAACAGGGATACAGATTATTGCTCCTGACAAGAAGGGACTGCTTTCGGAGGTTACAAATCTTATATCGGAATTAAATCTCGAAGTTGTCGGTATAAATGCAAGGATTACAAAGGAAAAAGTCGCAATAATTAATCTGACTATATTGATTTTCGATACCGGCCAGCTGAAAATACTTATAAAGAAATTGAAAAACAAGCCGGAGATAATGGATGTCAAGCGTGTGACTTCATAGGAGGAAAAAGATGAGAGCTGTTGTGCAAAGGGTTTCTGCATCGAGTGTTTCTGTCGATGGAAAAATAATGGGAGAAATAGAAAAGGGATTGAATGTGCTTTTGGGTGTAGAAGAAGGCGACGGACCCAAGGATTCAAAAAAAATGGTTGAAAAGATTGCGAATCTAAGAATCTTTGAGGATGATAATGACAAGATGAACCTTTCGCTTCTTGACATCAAGGGCGAGATGCTCGTGATATCCCAGTTTACGCTGCTGGGTGATTGCAGAAAGGGTAGGCGTCCCGGCTTTTCCGATGCAGCGAAACCCGAACCTGCGAATGAGATTTATGAAATGTTTGTTGAAGAAGCGAAGATGCTTGGCATACATGTGGAAACGGGTGTTTTTCAAACACATATGATGGTGAATATTGTTAATGACGGACCTGTCACAATTCTTGTTGACAGCAACAAAAAATTTTAGGTGGTGCCGAATGCAAATCGAACGTATTGTAACTGGAATATATGCGGCAAATTGCTATATAGTACATGGGGGACAATTGAACGAAGCCATAGTTGTGGATCCGGGTGGCAATGTGGAAGATATTGCAAGATATCTTCGAAAGAGAAAATTGAATTTGAAAAAAATAGTGCTTACGCATGGACACTTGGATCATATAGGCGGAGCCGAAGAGCTTAGACGCATAACAGAAGCGAAGATTGTTATTCACAAGAAAGACGCGTATATGTTGCATGATGCTGAAAAAAATATGTCTGCAACAGCCGGAGGAAATGCAATAAGCTTTATTGAAGATGATTTGCTTAGGGATGGCGACATTATAGCAGTGGACGGAATAAATGCTCTTGTAATCCATACCCCGGGACATTCCGCGGGTGGAATATGCTTGAAAATCGAGGACACTCTTTTTTCAGGAGATACCCTTTTTCGAGGGTCGATAGGACGAACGGATTTAGACAAGGGTTCCATGGGCGCTATTATGTCATCAATAATGGACAAGCTAATGAAACTTCCTGACGAGACGCGGGTCTTTCCTGGCCATGGATCCGAAACATCAATTGGATATGAAAGAGAAAACAATCCATTCATATTGCAGATGAGGAATCAGTGAAATGAAAATATATATGACGGATTCGACGTTTAGATACGATATAGAAGCTTTGGCAAAAGCAATTTTTAAAACAGAAAAATTAGAAACAACAAGGGACCATGATGTATGCGGTCCCTTGTTGGCTATTTTTCACAGCAAAGAAGAGAATTATTGCAATGTCAAAGTTTTTTGGAAGGACAGAGAAAATAGAATTTTTGAAAAATGCGAATCTGTTAAACTTTTTTCAAAGGATGAACGCGAGAATAAAAAACAAGTGCGAAGGCGGCTGAAATTTTTAATAGTCAAAGCCGTTTTAGGCGAGAATAGCGGAATCGTTTTGCCATGGGGAACACTAACGGGAATAAAGCCTTCAAAACTTGTGCATGAAATGATTAAAGATGGCATGAAACCTGAAAGAGTAAGATTGAAGCTGAAAAATGATTATCTTATTTCTGACGAAAAAATTAATTTGGTTATGAATGTGGCTAGTATTGAACATGAATTTCTTTATCCTCCCGATCCAAAAAAAATCTCAATCTACATAGGAATTCCGTTTTGCCCGAGCAAATGCCTGTATTGTTCCTTCCCGACAATGGCAAATGCGGGGGAAGACATTAAAACTGCGTATGTCAAGGCTCTCACTGATGAAATAAGACATTATGCATCTGAAATCGAACCTTTCGAAATAGAAACTATTTACATTGGAGGGGGCACACCTACGGAACTTTCCGCAAAACTGCTCAATGAAATAATGGATGTCATTCATGGCACATTCAACTTAAATGGACTCAAGGAATTTACGGTAGAGGCTGGGCGTCCAGATACAATAAATGAGGAAAAACTGTCAGTATTGAAGAATAGAGGGGTGGATAGGATAAGCATAAATCCACAAACGTTCAACGACAAGACCCTAGAAATTGTAAAAAGGGGACATACGTCGGAAGATGTTAATAGGGTATGGGAGATGGTGAGGCCATATGCCTTCCAATCTGTAAATATGGATCTTATAGTAGGGCTTCCGGGAGAAAGACTTTATGAAATGAGCAGAACGATGGAAGCTGTTAACAATATCAATCCGGACAACTTGACGGTTCATACACTGGCACTGAAAAAGAATGCTGAAATGAGAAAGAGTTCTGTTATGAGTATATTGCCGGATGAAGAAACAGTGAGGAAAATGATAGCCCTTGCGGAAAATGGAGCAACTTCATTAGGAATGGAGCCTTATTACATGTATCGTCAGAAGTATATGCTTGGAAACATGGAAAACATAGGATATGCAAAGCTTGGTAAGGCTTGCCTATACAACATACAAATGATGAACGACCTGCAGTCGGTAATAGCATTCGGATCAGGCGTAATGACAAAATTCGTATCCCTTGAGGAAAATAGGATTTTAAGGGCGGCAAACTACAAGCAGGTCAGGGATTATATAAGGTCGCCGGTTGAAATGGCAGAGAGAAAAAAGAGTACAAAAAAAACCATGGATAATATAGGCAGGTAAATGTGATATAATATTAACGATGCAGAGGTGATGATATGACTAAAAGATACAAAGACAAAAGAAACAAAAGAAACAAAAGAAACAAAACGAGCAGAATTATTCTTACAATCTTAATTCTTTGTGTGTTTTCTGCTTTAATTGGGTTTTACGGTGTGAAATTCATGCTGGCTGGAAATGACAAGGAGGAAACAACACAATTAAGTGAACCGGTGAGTGAATTAAGTCTTGTTGAAGAATTCGATGAGGAGCTTGAAGCGAAAGAAACCGAAAAAGTTGATGCTGACGATAGAGATTTACAAATAGAGAAAAAGACTAAACAAATAAATGTGAACCTGTATGCATATCAATTGGGAGGCTTTTCATCGATAGAAAATGCCGAAACATTTTTGAAAGAGTTGAAAGAAAATGGAGAGTTCGGAGTCATTCTGAAGGAAAATAATTTCAAGGTGCTTAATTTTGTGTATGAAAACAGTGCGCTTGGCGAATATTTCAAGGGTGTAGCAAAGGAAATAGTGGGAGATGCGTTCTTGTTTAAAATAGAAAGAACGATTCAAGTTTCATATCCTGAGAATGAAGAGGAAAAGTCAGTTGTTTGCATAAAAGACTATGAGAGGGCACTTTCAATAATTGGAGAGATACAGACCGGCTATATTGATTATTTGAATTCGAATCTGACTCGCGAAGCGTTAAGTGGAAAAATTATAAAGGGTATTGCGGAAATAGAAAGCATGCGGCAGAGGGTTGAAAAACTAGATTCTGATGATATTTTCATTGGGAGTCTTGGCGCTTGGTATGAATCACTTGGCAAAGCTTTTCAAAAGGCGACCGGATTGGAATATAGAAGCTTTATGGCGGATTTATCAGAGCTTTATATGCATTGAATAATGCGAGTCCAAGGGGGATTGTAATGTTACTGAGAGAAGCGAAAGAAATACTGGGTGCTGAAATATTGTCTGGAGATGAATATATGGACAGGAGTGTGGAGGTTGCTTTTTCATGTGATCTAATGAGCGATGTTTTAGCTTTTGTCGATGATAAGGTTCTTCTTTTGACTGGCCTTACCAATTTGCAGGTCATAAGAACAGCTGAAATGCTGGATTTATCAAATATTGTCTTCGTTAGAGGTAAAAGGCCCAATGAAGAGGTATGCAGATTGGCGAAAGAAAAGAAAATGGTTTTGATGGGGGTCAAGCACACTTTGTTTGAGGCAAGCGGTTTGCTTTACAAGAACGGACTTAATGGGATTAAAATAGAAGGGGATTGATTATATGGCTGAAACTGAAAAAACAATAAAGCTAGAATACGAAGTCGGAAAGGAAGAATTTTCGAAGGCAGGAATTGCATCTAGCAATATTAAAAAGGTGCTTAATCAAATAGGAATTGATTCAACGATAGTAAGAAGGGTTGCCATCGCTGCCTATGAGTCTGAAATTAACATAGTAATACATTCGGAAGGCGGAAAAATTATAGCAGAAATTTCACATGATAGAATAATTATTGTTGCTCATGACAAAGGCAAGGGTATCGAGAATATTGAGAATGCAATGACAAAAGGGTTTTCTACGGCTTCGAATGAAGCACGTGAAATGGGCTTTGGTGCAGGCATGGGGTTGCCAAACATGAAAAGAACAAGTGACCAATTCAGTATTGAATCTTCCAAGGGATCGGATACTATAGTGGAAATGATTTTTAATATTTGATGGAGGTAATTTGATGGAAAATTATTGGCATTCAGTCAATTTGGATATAACTAAATGCAACGGATGCACAAATTGCTTGAAAAGATGTCCTACTGAAGCTATACGCTTGCGTAATGGCAAAGCTGAAATTATCAATGAACGATGTATAGATTGTGGGGAATGCATAAGGGTTTGTCCCTACCATGCAAAAAGAGCGTTGACTGACGAATTGTCGGATATGAAATACTACAAATATAATGTCGCGCTGGTTTCCATTCCAATTTATGGGCAATTCCATTTAAACAAGGAAATAAACAAGATATTCAACTCTTTTTACAATTTGGGGTTTGATGAAGTCTATGACGTAGCTAAGGCTGCTGATTATCTTTCCATAGCCTTGAAGGACAGACTGGAAAACAAAGAACAAGACGGCCCTCTCATTTCGACGCTGTGCCCGGCAATAATCAGGTTGATACAAATAAGATTTCCGTCTCTTATCGATAGGATAATAAAACTTGAGACTCCAATGGAAATAGCTGCAAGGCTTGCTAAACGAGAAGCGATGGAGAAGACCGGCCTGTCGATGGATGAGATAGGGACATTCTACATAACGGAATGCCCGGCAAAAATAACAAGCATAAAGAATCCGGTCGGAATAAGGAAGTCATATGTGGACAGGGCCATTTCAATAGAATCGGTCTATTCGAAGATATTGAAGCTTTATCCTGATGTAGAAATAAGGAAACAAATTCAGAATTCATCGAGCATAGGCATAGGGTGGGCAAAGGCAAACGGTCAAAGCTATAGCATCAAAGCAAAAAATTATCTTGCTGTGGACGGCGTCGAAAATGTCATCGAGGTGTTGGAAGGAATGGAGCTTGGAAAACTCAACGATGTGGACTTTTTCGAGGGATATGCCTGTGTGAACGGATGCATAGGCGGACCGCTGACAATGGAGAATTCATTTATCGCAAAAGCGAGAATCAGGCGTATTTCCGAAGAGATAGGAGAGAGCCAGTTCGAAGCAATCGATAAAGCCAAAGCTTTAGAAATCATTAATTTGGAAATGAAGGATTGGATTGACGACATAAAGCCAAAAAATGTAATGAAACTGGATTCGGACATAAGAGTTGCCATCAACAAAATGGATATGATTGAGCAGATATACAAGCAGCTTCCTGGAATAGACTGCGGGACATGTGGTGCTCCAAGTTGCAGGGCATTGGCAGAGGACATCGTGCGTGGGGAAGCTTCAATCGACGACTGCATAATAAGAAAAGGACAGGAGGCTAAAAAATGATTATCAAAGAGATTATCGAGGAATTAAAATTGAATCAAGTTAGTGGCGAAAAAGACTCACTCAAAACTGTTAACGGGGTTTATATCTGCGATCTTCTGAGTTGGGTCATGGCCAACGGAAGCAAGGGAGATATTTGGATTACGGTACAGACCCACCTTAACATTATCGCCGTGGCATCGCTTCTGGAAATTCCGATGATTATTGTGCCGGAGTCAATTGAGATCGAAGAAGAAACCTTGGCGAAAGCAGATGAAGAAAACATAGTTGTTTGCACTTCGGAACTGGACAGCTTTACATTGGCTTGCAATCTTAATGAGCTGGGACTAAAATGAAGCTGTATTATGACTTTCATATCCATTCGGCGCTTTCACCATGTGGCGATGAGGATATGACTCCCAATAACATAATAAATATGGCAATGCTGAAAAAGCTTGACGCAATAGCGTTAACAGACCACAATATCGCCGCAAACTGCTCTGCGTGCACGGCTCTGGGCCGTAGGAACGGGATCATCGTTATTCCCGGAATGGAAGTGCAAACCAAAGAGGAAGTTCATGTGCTTTGCTTATTTGAAACCATTGAAAAAATTGAAGCCTTCGGAAAGGAGCTGAACACCCATTTCGAATGGCTTCCGAATCGTGAAGAAATTTTGGGGCGTCAGTTGATTCTAGATGAGGATGACAGACTGATAGGTGAGGAAAAACGTCTGTTGATACATTCTGTAGATTTAAGCATTTACGCATTGGTTGAATTGGCCCATCACTATGAGGGGCTTGCTATACCGGCCCATATAGATAAGAAAGCATTTAGCCTAATATCCAACCTAGGGTTCATTTCGCCGGATTTGAATGTGGATGCATTGGAGCTTTATAAAATGACTACGCTTGAAAAGTTCATTGGCAAAAATCCAATGTACAAAAACTACCGGTATATATTCAATTCGGACGCCCATTATCTGCATGATATTTCGGAGAGAGACCATTGGCTCGAAGTTGAAGACATTAGTATTAAAAGCATATTCAAGGCGCTAAGAAAAAGTAGTAAAGGGGATGCCAAATGAAGGAATTGTCAATGAACATATTGGATATTGCGCAGAATTCGATTCATGCGGATTCTACTTTAGTGGAGATAGAGATTCGAGAAAAAATAGAAAAAAATGTTTTGGAGATTTGTGTCAAGGACGACGGTAGAGGAATGGATGCTGAAACACTCGCAAAAGTTACGGATCCATTCTATACAAGCAGGATAACCCGAAGAGTAGGTCTGGGAATTCCCATGATGAAATTTGCAGCTGAAAATTGCGATGGAAAATTTGAAATGACATCTGAAATTGGCAAGGGAACTATTCTTGAAGTTTCATTCAGATATGACCATATAGATCGTGCTCCTCTCGGTAACATTGTTGATACGATTGTGACAGCCGTAATATCGGATATAGAAATAGATTTCATATACAAACACTGGATTAACGAAAAATGTTTCACATTGGACACTAAAGAAATAAAGGAAATATTAGGAGAAGACGTACCTTTGAATAATGTGGATGTGATTTGCTGGATAAGGGATTATTTGAGAGAGGGACTTAAAAACATAAGACAATGATCTTCCCGAGTCCATCAAATGCTTGTTATGCAATTAACAATGATTGACTTTGAAAACCTTTAAAGATACTATGTTAATGGATTAGATGCTTTTTTTTTGTGTTTTTTGAGCGCATGATATTACTTATATTGTAAATTATATAGCGATATAATAAATATATATGTGACAACTATTTATAAAGGGGTGAGTAGCAATGAATCTTTTATCTTTCAGGGGAGGCATTCATCCTCCGCACAGCAAATCGATGACAGAGCATTTGCCGGTGGAGAAGGCTTTGGAACCTGAAACAGTAGTAATTCCCCTTCAGCAACATATCGGCGCACCTTGCCAGGCAATCGTAGAAGTTGGCGAAAAAGTCAAGGTTGGGCAGAAAATTGGTGAAGCGGGCGGATTCGTATCTGCGCCAGTTCATAGCAGTGTTTCCGGAACGGTGAAGAAAATTGAAAAAAGGATGATTATCAACGGAACTGGAACTTGCGTTGTAATCGAGTCCGATGGATTGAATGAAATCCATGAGAGTGTTGTTCCAAAGGGTGATGTCGAGACGCTTGAGCCGAAAGAAATTCTAGATATCATCAACGAAGCAGGCATTGTCGGCATGGGTGGAGCAGGCTTTCCTACAAGGGTTAAACTGTCGCCGCCTCCGGACAAGAAAATCGACGTGCTAATAGTAAACGGCGCCGAGTGTGAGCCCTACCTGACTGCGGACCATCGTTTGATGCTTGAGACTCCGGAAGATGTTGTTTACGGCTTAAGGGCTGTGATGAAGGTGTTGGGACTTGAAAAGGCTTACATAGCCATTGAAAATAATAAAATGGATGCAGTTCTTTCTGTGAAAGAAGCGGCAAAGGAATATCCGGGCATTCAAGTTGTGACAGTCAAGACAAAATATCCTCAAGGCGGAGAAAAACAGCTGATTTATGCATGCTCGCAAAGGGAAGTCCCTTCGGGAGCGCTTCCAATGGATGCAGGAGCTGTTGTGAGCAATGTGGCAACAATGTCGGCAATATCCAAGGCAATAAGAACAGGAATGCCTTTGATTGAAAGGATTTGTACTGTTACAGGCGATGGAATAGTCGAACCTAAAAATATTATGATAAAGAATGGGACAAGAATAAGTGAAATTGTTGCCCAAGCCGGAGGATACAAAGGCGATCCCGGAAAACTCATTCTTGGAGGACCAATGATGGGTTTTGCGCAGTTTACTGACAATCTACCCTCAACTAAGACTACATCCGGTGTATTGGTGTTTACGGAAGAACAAGCAAGATTGCCTGAATACAATCCTTGCATAAGATGCGGCAAATGTGTAGATATATGTCCTTCATTTGTTCAACCGTTTGCAATTAGTGCCTACTCATTGAATGGAATGTTCGATATGGCGGAAAAATATAATGCCATGGATTGCATTGAATGCGGTTCGTGTTCTTTCATTTGTCCTTCGAAACGGCCGTTGCTCCATTCCATTAGAATGGCCAAAAGGGAAATCATTTCCAAGCGAAGGAAAACAAAATAAACAGGAGGGTTAAGATGGAAAGAAAACTGATAGTTACTTCATCGCCGCATATACGGTCGAATGAAGCGACTGATAAAACAATGAGAGATGTCGTAATAGCTCTTATCCCTGCTACGCTTGCAGGAATGTATTACTTCGGATTTCAGACTTTAATTGTTGTGTTGCTATCTGTTGCGGCAGCCATGGCGACTGAAGCAATAATACAAAACATGAGGAAACAACCTATCACCGTAATGGATTACAGTGCAGCTTTAACAGGACTTTTGCTTGCGCTCAATATGCCGCCGGAGATTCCATATTGGATGCCGGTTGTAGGGTCGATATTTGCGATTGCAATAGTTAAACAGGCCTTTGGAGGGCTTGGACACAACTTCATCAATCCCGCTTTGGCAGCCAGAGTATTTTTGATTGCCTCATGGCCTGTTGAGATGACTACATGGAAATTTCCGGTAGACGCAGTGACGGAAGCCACGCCACTTGCACTAATAAAGGGAAGCGGCGTTTTACCCGAAAGCGTTTCCATTTTCAATCTTTTCATCGGGAAAGTAGGAGGCTGCATAGGTGAAGTTTCTGCTTTGGCTCTAATTATAGGAGGAATTTATCTTGTTTATCGCGGAGTTATCAGCCCGAGAATTCCTTTAGTATATATGGGTACGGTTGCTGTTTTCACATTGATATACAGTGGATTTAATTTTAACTTCATGATGTTCCATCTGCTTGCCGGAGGCCTGGTTTTGGGAGCTATTTTCATGGCTACAGACTATGTATCTTCTCCCATGACGGCAAAGGGACAAATCATTTATGCTGTTGGTTGCGGTTTGATCACGGTTATGATCAGATTGTTTGGAGGCTATCCTGAAGGTGTGTCCTTCTCTATTCTATTTATGAATGTTGTTACGCCTTTGATTGACAAGTATGTTAAATCCAATGTGTTCGGAGGTGTGAAAAAATAATGAAAGAAATCAGCAAATTAGGATTGATTCTTCTTTTAATATGCGCTATTGCGGCTGCATTGTTGTCGCTTGCTTATGATTTCACCATCGATAAAATTGTGGCGCAGAGAGAAATGACAAGCCAATTGTCGAGGAAGGAAGTATTGCCTGACGCGGAGTCCTTTGAAATGATTGAAGATGGTTTGCTTGATAAGGTCAAGCTTGAAAATGAGCTGGTAGTCGAGATTTACGAAGGCCTTTCAGGGGGAACATTAGTTGGCTATACAGTGAAGACATTGCCTAGCGGATTCGGTGGAAGCGTCGAGGTAATAACCGGCATCTCATCCGACGGAGAGGTTACAGGCATGCGTGTCGGCAATCATCAGGAAACACCTGGTTTGGGCGCAAATTCGACATTGCCGGACTTTTACGAACAATATGTAGGCAAAAGCACTAAGTCGGAACTAGCGGTTGTAAAGGCGGGTGCCTCCGGAAACGAAATACAAGCAATTTCCGGTGCAACCATAACGTCCAAAGCGGTCACTAAAGGTGTCAACATGGCTGTTGATGCCTATAAGCTCGTATCTGGCCTATAAACTATCCGGAGGTGAATTATATTGAATCTGATGAAGATTTTTAAGAATGGATTATTGGATGAGAATCCGATATTCGTGCAAGTATTAGGCATGTGTCCAACTCTGGCGGTTACTACATCGGCTATTAATGGAGTTGGAATGGGGCTCGCGACAACGGCTGTTTTGGTCGCTTCGAATGCAGCCATTTCCATGATGCGTAAAATTATACCTAGCAAAATCAGAATACCGGCATTCATTGTCGTTATTGCCAGCTTTGTAACTATTGTCGGAATGGTTATGGAAGGCTATATGCCATCGCTTTTCAAGGCTTTGGGACTTTTTCTTCCTCTTATAGTTGTTAACTGCATTATACTTGCAAGAGCCGAAGCTTTTGCATCGAAAAATACAGTAGTAGCTTCCATTTTCGATGGATTGGGAATGGGATTAGGATTTACTTTGGCATTAACGATTTTGGGTTCGGTTAGAGAGTTGCTTGGAGCAGGAAGCTTGTTTGGATGGCAATTGCCGTTTGCATACAAACCGGCTATAATGATGATACTTCCTCCGGGGGCTTTCATTGCCTTGGGTATTTTGTTGGCGCTTTATAATGTGATCAAGTCTAAAAAAAGTTTGTCATAAGGGGGGATTGAAGTGGAAAACGCTAGTATTTTCGTTATCCTGGTCAGTTCGATTCTCGTAAACAACTTCGTTATGTCGAGATTTTTGGGAATCTGTCCTTTTCTCGGTGTTTCAAAACAGGTTGAAACTGCGACTGGAATGGGCATGGCTGTTACATTTGTTATAACCTTGGCTGGTATGATTACATACCTTGTTCAAAAGTATATTTTGGTATTTTACCATATAGAGTATCTGCAGACTGTCGCATTCATACTTGTAATTGCGGCGCTCGTGCAATTTGTTGAAATTGTTCTTCAGAAGTTGAGTCCGGTTCTGTATCAGGCATTGGGAGTATACCTTCCTTTGATAACTACAAACTGTGCCGTTCTTGGTTTGGCGTTGTTGAACATACAATATAAACTGAATTTCGTCCAGACGATTTTCCATTCCTTTGGCGCGGCTGTGGGCTTTTCCTTGGCAATCATTCTCTTTGCCGGAATTAGGGAAAGACTCGCTATTTCGGATGTGCCGGCACCGTTTAAAGGTTTCCCAATCGCTCTGATTACCGCAGGCCTTATGTCTATGGCATTCTTGGGTTTTGCGGGACTAGTCTAAAAGGAAAGGGTGATGAATATGAATATAAACGGTTTGATCTATTCTACCTTGAGCCTTGGTGGAATGGGACTAATTTTCGGAGCAGGTTTGGCTTATGCTTCCCAAAAGTTTGCAGTTGAAATTGACCCCAAGGCAGTTGCGGTAAGAGAAGTTCTTCCCGGGGCCAATTGCGGCGGATGCGGATATCCCGGATGTGACGGATTCGCGAATGCTGTGGTTAAGGGTGATGCTCCTGTCAATGGATGTCCTGTAGGCGGAGCGGAAACGGCCGAAAAAGTGGCTGGAATCATGGGACTTGTTGTTGAAGACAGTGCTAAGATGATTGCGCATGTCATTTGCAATGGTACATGCGACAACGCCAGAGAAAAGTACGAATACATTGGAATACAGGACTGCAAGGCGGCTAATATAGTCAACGGAGGGAGCAAGAGTTGCTCATACGGGTGTTTAGGACTTGGTACTTGCGTAGATGTGTGTCCGTTCGATGCTATTTTCATAAATGACAAGGCCATAGCCGAAGTCATTGATGACAAATGCACTGCTTGCGGCAATTGCATAGAGGCATGTCCCAAAAATGTGATTACACTTGTTCCGTACGGACAGGAAGTTATTGTAGAATGCAACAGCAAGGACACTGGCAAGAACGTAAAGGCATCTTGCGATGTGGGATGCATAGGTTGCAAAATCTGCGAAAAGAATTGTCCATTCAATGCAATACATGTGGTTGACAATCTGGCTGTCATTGACTATACAAAATGCACAGAGTGTATGATTTGCGTAGAAAAATGTCCTACAGGTGCTATTGCAGGCAATCTTGAAAACAGAAAGAAAGCTGAAATAGATGAAGAAACCTGCATTGGTTGTACACTTTGCACCAAGGTTTGTCCCGTAGAGGCAATAGAGGGGGAATTAAAAAAAACCCATAAGGTAGATGTCGAGAAATGCATTGGATGCGGAGCATGTGTTGAAAAATGCCCAAAGGATGTTATAAAACTCAAGTAAAAATGAAAGCGGAAAGCGGCTTTGAAAAGCGCTTCCGCTTTTTTGATTGTCCTAAATATTGCTTGATAAGGCAGATACTAAATGTTACACTTATTGTAGTTTGAAATATTGGAATTTCAACATTTTTTAAGGATTGGGAGTGAGTAGATTGAAAAGAGGAAACAGGTCTGTTTTAGTAATTTCAGTTGCTGTTTTAATTGGAATAATTCTTGGAAACTTGGCGGGGAACGCCCTGTCCGATGTTGTTCCGTTTTTTTCCAAAACCATCTCTCTTGGGTTGGATGATTTTTCGCTGAAATTGTATGTTCTTGATTTTCATATCGGATTGTTGTTTAATGTCAATGTGCTGGGTCTCGTCGGAGGCCTGATCGGTCTTTTGACAGCTACAAAATATTGATGGTGATTCTATGAAAAAAAGAAAAATCATTTTGGCGTCGGCATCTAAGCGAAGAATTGATATATTAAACTTGTTGGAAATAGATTTTGTTTCAAGACCAAGCAATATAGTTGAGCGAATTATTGGAGATGATCCAGTTACAACAGTTATGGCTTTGGCTTTCGAAAAAGCTTGGGATATTTTTTTAAAAGAACCAAGCAGTATAGTCATAGGAGCCGATACGGTCGTTTTTCATGAAAAAGTTCTGGGAAAGCCGGAAAAAGAGTCTGATGCAATTGAAATGCTAGAGAGAATAAGCGGAAAAACTCATCGCGTCTATACGGGTGTTGCAATAATCAGCAAAGAAGAAAAAGAGGTTTATTTCGAGTATACTTCCGTTAAAATTAAAGATCTGAGCCGCATAGAGATAGAGGCTTATATCAGTACCGGCGAGCCGGTGGGAAAAGCGGGAGGATATGCGATACAGGGCTTGGGAGCTTCTTTAGTGGAATCCGTGAATGGGGACTATTTTAATGTTGTAGGCCTTCCGGTGGGAAGGTTGGCGCATAAATTTAAAAAATAGGGGGATGACATGAAAAGCGCATACATTATGAAGGAATTGCCTGAAGACGAAAGACCGAGAGAAAAGCTTGTATTGAATGGAGCAGGCAGCCTGTCAAATCCGGAATTGCTTGCCATATTGCTTAGAACCGGGATGAAAGGAATGTCCGCAATAGAGCTTTCAAAGAAGATATTATACAAGAACAAGGATGGCTTGGCCTATCTGGGAAGATGCAGAGTAGACGAGTTGGTAAAAATAAATGGGATAGGGAAAGCGAAGGCGTGTCAGCTTTTGGCTGCTCTAGAACTAGGGAAAAGGATGGACAAGTTAACTGCTACAAAACGATTTGATGTCCATGCACCCAAGGATGTGGCAAACCGCTACATGAGCGAATTGAGATTTTTGGATAGGGAAGTTTTCAAGGTCTTGTATCTTAACACAAAAAACGAAATACTTAAGGACGAGAATATTTCTGTCGGAAGCCTTAATGCTTCGATAGTACATCCGCGAGAGGTGTTTAAACCTGCAATAGTGTATAGCAGCAATGCCATAATACTTATGCATAATCATCCGAGCGGCAATCCGTCGCCAAGCCAGGAAGATATACAGATAACCAAAAGACTTTCGGAGGCCGGAGAGTTGATAGGCATTAAGGTACTTGACCATATCGTAATCGGGGATGGCAATTATTACAGTCTCAAGGAGAATGGTTTATTTTAGTTTTTGGAAGGGGATAGAAATATGTGTTTTAAAAATTTGTTTGCGAAGGATATGGGAATAGACCTGGGGACCGCAAATACACTAGTTTATGTGAAGGGTGCAGGTATAGTGATTAGAGAGCCATCAGTTGTTGCAATAGACACAGCAACAAATGAGGTGCTTGCAGTAGGAAATGAAGCAAAACTTATGATAGGTCGAACACCGGGAAATATAAAAGCAATCAGGCCGTTAAGGGATGGCGTTATTGCCGATTTTGATACTACTGAGAGCATGCTTCGATATTTTATTAAAAAAGCGTGCTCGAAAAATGCGTTCATTTTTGCTCCGAGAATTCTTCTTGGAGTGCCTTGCGGGGTAACCGAAGTGGAAAAAAGGGCAGTAATTGATGCGGCCATGTCTGCTGGAGCAAAAAAAGCATTTCTTATAGAAGAACCTATGGCGGCAGCAATAGGTGCCGGTCTTCCAGTCGGTGAACCAATAGGAAACATGATTGTCGACATAGGCGGTGGAACAACTGAAATGGCAATAATATCCATGGGTGGAATCGTAAGCAGCCGTTCGGTAAGGGTTGGCGGGGACGAGATGGATACAGCCATCATAACCTTTATGAAGAAGAAGTATAGCCTAATGATTGGAGAACGTACAGCGGAAAAAATAAAGGTGACGGTGGGATCTGCTTATGTAGAAGAAGAAATAAAGGAAATGGAAATAAGCGGTCGAGATTTGGTAACGGGACTTCCTAAAACAATACGAATCAATGAATTAGAGATAAAGGATGCTCTTGGCGAACCGGTCAGGATTATAGTTGAAAATATAAAGAACACATTGGAAAAAACGCCTCCCGAGCTTGCATCGGATATTATGGTAAATGGAATAATACTCACAGGCGGAGGCGCACTTTTGTCGGGACTAGATAAATTGATAAGACAGGAAACGGGAATGCCTGTAAGAGTAGCCGACAATCCACTTGATTGCGTCGCGCTAGGAACAGGTATTGCCATCGAAACTCTTGATGAACATAAGCGGGCTTTTATTACAACCAAACGAACCTATTGACATGCGTGGTGACGAAATTTGAATGAACCCAAAAAGAGAAAAATAGTTGCTGGGGTTGCAATTGCATTTTTGCTAATTCTTATAATATCTACTTTTGGTGGAGGTGGAGAAATAAGTCCTATAGAAAATTTTGCAGGCAGGAATCTGACCTTCGTACAGAGGGGATTGACTGTTGGAGCGGATTTTTTCGGGAACATCATCAATCCTGTATTGAACATTTGGCGTCTTGACAAGACTAACAAAGAGCTTTTGCTGGAAAACCAGGAGCTCAGGCGCAAATTTATTGATGCGACCCTTTCACAAAAGGAGCTAAAAGATCTTACTGAAATGAGAGAGGCATTGAATTATGCAAAGAAGGAAGGCTATGATTTTCTGACATGCGATGTGGTGGCGAAAGACCCTGGAACATGGTTTAACATGTTCATAATAAACAAGGGAATGGATGATGGGGTGTATGCGGAGCAGGCTGTCATAAACGGAAGTGGGCTTATTGGTATTGTGTATGAGGCGGGAAAGGATTGGGCCAAGGTTGTTTCAATAATCGACAACAAAAGCTCTGTGAGCTTCAAGCTGCTAGATGACAAAGCGTTTGCAATTGGTATAGTCGAAGGTGGTACCGAAAGAGGTTTGTCGGGATACCTTTTTGATCCGAAGGCGGAAGTTTCGACGGGACAGGCAGTAGTAACATCGGGTCTTGGAATCTATCCGGAAGGACTTTTCATAGGGACTGTAAGCGATGTAATCATTGAGAAAAACGAGTTGTTGAAAAAAATAAAGGTGGAACAGGTGGTTGATTTCAAAACAATAAATAGGGTCATGGTGATTCTGCCTGCAGAAGGAGTGGAACAACCATGAAATATGGATTGACTGTTTTGACCATGACCATAGGTTTTTTGCTAGAAACGACTTTGCTTCAGCATATGCGGATTCTTGGAGCCATTCCGAATCTGGCACTAGTTTTAGTAGTTGTTTTTTCAATTAGATATGAAATGCCCATAGCCATTTGCTCAGCTGTGGCAGGAGGAATTCTTCAAGATTTTTTCTTCAGTCCAGCCTTTGGGATGTATATGTTGATTTATTTGACAATAGCTGTATCGGTTTCCGCAATCAGCGGAAATTTTTTCGAGGAAAGCGGAGTTACGCCTATTGTGATGATAGCCTTTTCAACCGTTTGCCAATACAGTGTGATGATTGTAATATATTATTTTGCTGGAATGCAATTTGATTTATCTTCAATAATTTTGCGTTTGATACTTCCCGAATTGGCATTGAATATTGTATTTTGTTGGATTGCCTATAAATTTATTGGAAATATAATTGTAAAATATGGAACAGCAGGCGGTAGGTGATTAAATGAATGAATTCATGAAGAATAGAAACAATCAACTATTGACGATGGTGGTTGTTATCTTTGTATTTTTACTGTTTAGGTTGGCCAGTCTTACCATTGTTGAAGGCGCAAAATATGCTGAAATATCCGAAAATGTGCTAATAAAAGAAATGCCTGTGACTGCATGGCGGGGAGAAATATCGGATCGAAATGGTGTATTGCTTGCAGGAAATGTGCCTTCATTCACAGTTAAACTTATTATTAGTGAAATGCCGAAAGAGGATCTTGAAAAAACGGCTGTGGCATTGATGGATATACTGGATGAAAAAGGCGAGCAGCACATAGTTTTTCCAATAACGTATGGTGGAAATGGAAACTTTGAATTTTCATATGACCGGGAAATTGCCGAGTGGCAGGAGAAAAATCAGCTGCGCGATACAAAGGACGCACAGACAGCCTTTGATATGCTTAGAACTCGAGAGGAAATTGATGGGGATCTTAGTGTATATGAAGCGCAGAACCTGCTTAGATATAAGGGCATAACGCCCCCTATCTCGGTCAAAAATATGAAATTTTTAGCGCAGATGGATAAAGAGGAATTTTTAAAATCATATGGACTGGAAAACGTTTTGAGCGCAGAGGATGCATATGATGCAATACGGGAATATTACAAACTTGACGATAAATACTCGATAGCGCAGTCGTTAGATATTATGGCGATTAGAAACGCTATCAAGAACCAAGGATACAGAAAATATCAGCCCATAACCTTGGCTGGCGATATATCCGAAGAAACTGCAATTTTAATAGAAGAAAAAGGCATGCATCTTCCTGGAATAGATGTTGAAATAGAGCCTATCAGATATTATCCTGAAGGAGAACTT
>JAENWJ010000008.1 GCA_016649995.1 Peptostreptococcaceae bacterium | reverse complement strand
TTTTCGATGGTACAATATTCTTGACTCATGAGTTAAACCCTCCATTTACAAGTTTTAGATTAGTTACTAAACATTGTACACGGGTTTTTCTCTTGAGTCATTTGTTTTTACAAATGTGGTCATTTCATTTTACAACTTAGCGCCAAGTGTTATTTTCGGTTTAAATTGTATCAACATCCATTCTATGCAATGCTTCCAACAACTTCGGCACTACCTGCTTTTTCCGAGAAATCACATTGCGCACAAATATGCCTTGGCTCTCATTTACATCAAAAGCTTTCTTCATTGCTCCCGCAAATTCAGTTTTAAACAAAAGGGTTGATCCTTCATTAATTATGTCTGTAATCACCAAAAGTGTTATCACATAATTATTCTTATCATGTACCTTTTTCATAAACTCGAGAATTTCATCTTTTCTATCCATAATGCCTTCCACATCCATTGTAAGAACCTGACTAACGCCTATTTCTCGGTTCTTATATTCAAATGTTTTAAAATCTCGATAGAATATTTCTTCTATAGACAACCCTTCCAAAGAAGTTCCTATTTTAAACATTTCTTTTGCATAGCTGTCCATGTCTATCTGCAGTATCTCGTTTAATTCAAAAGCCACTTCACTGTCTATTATTGTAGTCGTAGGTGATTTGAAATTTAAAGTATCCGATATTATACCTGATAGAAGCAATCCTGCTATTTCTCTTTCGGGCATAAATCCTGATTCCCGGTATATCTTATATACAATTGTACATGTACTTCCAACCGGCATATTCCTAAACGATATAGGCATGTTTGTTCTAATATTTCCAATTTTATGATGGTCTACAACCTCCATAATTTCCGCTTCTTCAATACCGGGGGCACTTTGAGAATATTCGTTGTGATCAACCATTATGACTTTTTTCCTTTGAGGGTTAAGTAGCTGATTCCTTCCTATAAAGCCCAAATAATTGCTATTTTGATCTATTATTGGATAAAATGTATGTCTATGTTCTCGAATGTTTTTATATACATCTTCAAGATACTCGTACTCCTTAAGTGAACAGATTTCATCGCAGCGCATAATCGATGAAACATATGTGCACTGATCGATTTTTCTCGATGTAATATAGGTGTCAGATGAAACGGACATGACCGGAACATTTTTTTCATTGGCAAGATCAATAAGCCTTTCAGGTATCTCATGGCCCCCTGTTACTACAAGCAGTTGTACTCCCTCATTTATGCAGAATTCAATATTTTCATAGTTGTCGCCGACAATACTTATCCAAGTGTCATCAAGCATGCTAGTTTTTGCCAAAGTCTTATGGAAAAAGGCCATTACCATTATCTTGCCATCTACATTCCCCTGTTCTCCTACAAGCATCTTCCCGCCAAGATCATTGATAATATTGTTCATATGTGTTTTTAAATGCCTCTCGTTGTTCTGTATCAGCCCCATGGCTATATCCTTCATAGTAACGATACCTAGCAGGATTCCTTCAGCATCGCAAACAGGGATTGTTTTAAGCTTATTGTCCTCCATCATTTTAAAAACCTGCAAAATTGATGACTTTGGATCAACAAAAGGAATTTCATCATAAGTCAAATCTCTTACTTCCGTCTTTATATCTTCTATAACTATGGGGTGTTCTACTCCATACATATCAAGAGCGTATTCCGTTTCTTTATTTATTTGATCAAGCGAGCAAGCCTTTGTCTCAAAACCCATCTTGTTTTTTAATCTTGACAGAGCTATCGCAGAACATACAGAATCTGTATCTGGGTTTCTATGTCCAAATATATATATCATTATCTATTCCCTTCTTTTTTTTAATTACTATATCACGTAAAAAAGCATTAGTTAAGCAATGTCATTTTCAAATTGACTTTGGTAAAGGCTAGAGTAAAAGCCACGTCGATCCAGCAATTCCAAATGTGTTCCCTGTTCGACTATATTGCCATGATCCATAACGAGAATCAAATCCGCGTCCCTGATTGTTGAAAGACGATGCGCAATGATGAAAGATGTCCTTCCCGACATCAATCGACCCATTGCCTTTTGTATCTGCATTTCAGTACGAGTATCCACAGAACTTGTAGCTTCATCGAATATAAGAAGTTTCGGGTCTGCAAGGATTGCCCTGGCGATTGTAATAAGCTGCTTTTGCCCTTGGGAAATATTGGACGCTTCTTCATTTAGCACCATATCATAACCCTTTGGAAGCATGTGTATGAAGCTGTCTACATGGGCCGCCTTTGCCGCACTTATAACCTCTTCATCAGTCGCAGCAAGTCGTCCATACCGTATATTCTCCATTATCGTTCCGTTGTATAGCCAGGTATCCTGAAGCACCATTCCAAACCGTTTTCTTAGGTCATGCCGCGAGAAGCCTCTTATGTCTATTCCATCAACCATTACCGAGCCGGACTGAATATCATAGAAACGCATAAGCAGTTTTACCATTGTGGTTTTTCCTGCTCCTGTCGGCCCAACTATAGCCACAGTCTGTCCTTTTTTTATCTTTGCGCTAAAATTATTGATAATCGGTACTTTCGGGTCATATCCAAAATGGACGTTGGCAAATACAACATTGCCTTCTATATGATCTACCACGGCAGGCGTTTCGCTCTCGGCAATTTCTTCCGACTCATCTAAAAATTCAAAAACTCTTTCGGAAGCCGCAGCTGTTTGCTGAAGGACGTTTGAAATATTGGCAAGCTGAGAGATCGGCCTTGTAAAATTTCGTACGTACTGTATGAATGCTTGTATTTCTCCTACTGATATAGCCCCTCTAACTGCAAGTGTCGCTCCCATAACGGCCACTGCAACATAACCTATGTTGCCTATTATACTCATAACCGGCATCATTATTGATGAGAGAAACTGTGATTTCCAAGCTGTTCCATAGAGTTGCTCATTGAGAACATTGAATTTTTTGATGCTTTTTCCCTCGCCATTAAAGGCTTTGACTATCTGATGTCCTCCGAACATCTCTTCGATGTGTCCGTTGACATTGCCAAGGTAGGCTTGTTGCTGCTTAAAATATTTTTGGGAACGCTTTACAATCATCATGACAGATATAGCCGACAGGGGTATGATGGTCAAGGCCACCAAAGTCATCCATCTGCTAATTGTCATCATCATGATGAGTACGCCCAGCACAGTCACAGAAGATGTGAGTATCTGTGACATGCTTTGATTCAGGGTTCGGCTGATGGTGTCCACATCATTTGTCACTCTTGAAAGTACTTCGCCCTGATTTGTGTTGTCAAAGTATTTTAAAGGCATCTTGTTTATCTTCTCTGAGATTTCCTTACGCATGCTATAGCTTACCTTCATGGATACACCCGACATGATGTAGCCCTGAAAATACGAGAACAGGGAACTCATTCCATATAGACCCATCAAAAGAATAATTATCCTTCCAACGTATTTAAAATCAATGCCGATTCCTATTCCGGACAGCTGATTGATTGCCCCCTCAAATATTTTTGTGGTAGCCATACCCAAGAGCTTGGGCCCGAATATCCCAAACGTGGAGCTCGTCACTGCAAACAGTAGCACTATGGCAAATTGAAATCTAAATTCCTTGAGATAAGCAAGCAATCGACGAATAGTTCCTTTGAAATTTTTCGTTTTCTCCCCGCTTCCCATCATGGGTCCGTGGCCTCGGCCCATTCCCCCTCTGTGTCCACTATCCTTTCTCTTGTTTTTATTCATGACAATTCCTCCACCGACAATTGCGATAAAGCAATCTCTTTGTATATCTCGCATTTTTCCATGAGTTCTTCGTGTTTGCCAATTCCGCAAATGCCGCCTTCTTCAAGCACTACTATCTGATCTGCATTTCTGATGGTCGAAATTCTTTGAGCAATAAGAAGAATAGTACTGCTTCCAGTCTTGTCTTTGAGTGCCTTTCTAAGCTCGGAGTCCGTTTTGAAATCCAGCGCAGAAAAGCTGTCGTCTATGATATAGATTTTCGGCTTTTTTACAAGGGCGCGCGCAATGGACAATCGTTGTTTTTGTCCACCGGAAAGATTCGCGCCGTGTTGCGAAACCTCGGATTTGAGACCATCTGTTTTTTCACTTACGATGTCGGATGCCTGGGCTATGGAAATGGCCTCGCTCAATTCATCTGCCGAGGCTTCCTCGTTAGCATATTTAAGATTGCTTTCGATTGTTCCGCTGAATAGGGATGCCTTTTGTGGCACATAACCGATCATATCCCTCAAATCATGCATAGTCATATCTGATATATTTACTCCGTCTATTTTAATTTCACCATTTTTTATATCGTAGAACCGAGGAAGCAAATTAACTAGAGTGGTTTTGCCGGACCCTGTGGCACCAATAATTGCGGTAGTTTCACCGGGTTTTGCGACAAAGCTTATGTTTTTCAACAAGCTTTCTTCAGCCCCCGGAAATCCGAATTCGACATCTTCATAAACTACTTCCCCCGCTCCATTTGCGTTTGGCTTTACTGGATTTTTCGGGTCAAGTATTACAGGCTCCACATCAAGGACTTCCGAGATTCTCTGTGCGGACACTATGGCTCTGGGAACCATTATAAACATCATTGACAGCATCAGGAATGCAAAGATTATCTGCAACGCATATTGCATATAGGCCATCATATCTCCAACCTTCATGGCAGAGTTTGCAATCTGGTGAGCTCCAACCCAGACAATCAATAGCGAGGTCCCGTTCATGATAAGCATCATGGCCGGCTGGAAGAATACCATTAGACGGTTGACAAAAAGATTGGTCGCCGTCAGTTCCCTATTCGCATCGTCAAACCTTTTCTCCTCGAAAGCCTGCGTGTTGAACGCCCTTATTACCATCATCCCGGCAAGATTTTCACGCGTTACCATGTTAAGCCTATCAATCAGTTTTTGTACCAATTTAAACTTTGGAAGAGCTATGCTGAATATTACAATGATCATCCCTATCAGTACTATTACCGCTAGGGCGATTATCCATGACATCGATCCGCTTTTTTCAAGAGCCATAAACACCCCGCCAATACCCATTATGGGGGCATAAAAGATAATTCTTAGCAGCATGACAAGCAATGACTGTATCTGTGTGACATCATTGGTGCTTCTTGTAATTAGGGAAGCCGTAGAGAATTTGTCAAATTCCTGGTTGGAAAAGCTTTCAATCTTGGTAAAAATCGTCTTTCTGAGATTTTTACCAACGCCCGCTGCGATTCTTGCGGCAAGAAAACCAACCGATATGGAAGCCATCGCCCCCAAGATTGTAATTACAATCATGATGGCGCCGATTCCAAGAATGTAGCCTCTCTGATTCCCCGCTACATCAATGCCGATTGAGGCATTGTATTCGGCTAAAGCCCTAGTTCCCACTTGTATAAGCATGCTTTCATTATTTTCAGGTATTTGACCAATTAATCGTTCGGCCGCTGCCAAGCGTTTTTCTAAAGGCATTCGAGCCAGTAGTTCAAACACATCCGCATCGGGAGGGATTATCATACCGTCAATCTCCATCCCCTTGCTGCCTTCATCCATAATAATTCTGCTGATGCCTGTATAAGCTAGAAGAGATTTTGCCATTATAGGCTCAATCTCGGAAACAGAGTACTCGGCATCTTCATCTAATACATAAATAGCCTTTCCTTCCGCCTTCAAATCATACTCCCCATAGTCCTTGTCTTCAGGCGCAACTCTACTATAGATGCCATTGACATCATCCATCTCTTCAGGAGTCATAAACAGCATTAAATACTGAAAGTCATCTTCAATCATTATTTCAGGAATGGCATATTCTACTCCGCTCTGCTGTATTCCATTATTGACTATTCGAGACATATAATCAGGTAAAGCCAAATCCGCCATAGCCTGTCCAAAAAGGAGAATAACCGTCAACAGAATCAGCGCAATGAAGGGTTTTAAAAATCTCATCAACTTAATCACGCAATAGGTCCCCCTCTTTAATTTCGTTTTTCATTTCAAACAGTTTATCGAGTATTAACAATCCGTCGAGAATTGCATCGATTTCGTCAGGTGAAACATTTGAAAACAGATCGTTTGCGAATTTTTCGAAGCAGTCGCGATGCTCAAGCGCCTTCTTTTGATAACTGTCGCTAAATCCGACGCGGACAATGCGCCGGTCATTTTCATCGCGGGTCCTTAAAAGCACATCTGCTTTTTCCAAGCGATTGACCATTTCAGATACGGTGCTTGTCGACAGATTCATCCTATGGCTCAGATCGCTCATCTTTATCGGTCCGAAATGCACAATCATGCCAACCATCATCCCCTGGGTCCCCGTCAAATCCAAATGCTTGAACTGTTCTCTTTTAAGCGTCCTGAACCTGCCGTTTATGGACCGGTATAGATTCATTATTTCGAGGCCTCTATTTTCTTTTTCCATTTTCTGTTCCTTTCATTTTTACTTCGCAAGCGAATATTTCGTGTACGAATTTATTATATTCCACTACTCGCGATTTGTAAAATACTTTTCTTCTATCCATTTAAGAAAAGGTATTATATGCTGCCAGCAAAAGCTTTATTCAATCACGCTTTCAGGCTGCGAAAAAGGCCACTCTGCTATTGCAGAGTGGCCTTTTTTTTACTTGATAATTCACCGATAATTTGTATTTCCAATAACACTGAAATATTTGATATCAAGTTTATCTACTGTATCTAACAATATCAAACAACCGTTTGTTCAGGTAAATCCTTTCCTTTCCAATCTTCTCTGATACTAGGATGCCTTCTTTTTCAAGAATATTCAAATATGTAACTGCAGTTTTTCTGGATACGGATAGTCCTTTCTGAATAAATATCGTTTTAGTATAAAATTCAAAAAATAATAAATCAATTAATTCTTTTGAATATAGCTTTGGTAGATTTTGTTTTATTTCATCTGTCATTAATTGTACCTCTTCATTTATTCTTCTCACTATCCTCAAAGTTTCATTTGAAGTCTCCTCTATACCTTTAAGAATATAAATAATCCAATCCTCCCAATTTTCTTTTGTCCTTACTTCGTGAAGTAATCTATAGTACTCTAATTTATTCTCGTTTATATACTTACTTAAATACAGTATAGGACTCTCAATGAGGTCTTTTAAAACTAAATACAAAATATTGATAATTCTACCTGTTCTACCGTTCGCATCATAGAAAGGATGAATGCTTTCAAATTGATAATGAATAACTGCTAGTTTTATCAATGGGTCAACAATTATCTCATCGTCATTAATATAATTCTCAAGATTACTCAATAATTCTCTGATTACCACTTCACCTATTGGTGGTGTATATACAATTTCACCTGTCATATCATTTTTAAGAACAGTACCAGGCAACTTTCTAATTCCAGCATCATTACCCTCAACAATTGATTGTAAATCTATAATCATATTTGTTGTAATTACTTCATGCTTTTTTATAAAATCGAATCCATACCAGAGCGCTTCTCGGTACGAAATCACTTCTTTCGCAGCAGCACTTCCTGAGGAATATTGACTCATAGCCCTATAAATTTCATCGTGTGTAGTCACAATATTTTCGATTTCCGAACTATCTTTTGCTTCATTGATTAAAATTACATTGATCAAAATATTCTTATTTGGAATCGTATCCGAAAAACCTTTTAGCTCAGCTAGCAAACGATTTGTTTTCGACAACTGCTTCAATATTTTATTAGTTTCAATATCTGAATTAGGCGGTAACATATTCAACGTATTATAATCCATCAATATCCACTCCTTTATAAGTAGATTATCACTATTATTTACCTATATCAAGCTTACGTGTGTAGAAAACATTAAAAAACTACCTATATTATTCTGTTATAGGTAGTTTATCTAATATCTCTACTTGTGTATTTTTTCTATTATTTGGATTTCAAGTAGCCGATTATGTCTATTTGAAATATATTTTGAAACAGCGTCAAAATTTAGATGCAATTGAACACAAATTCATTACTATCTAACACATTATTTTATCACACGACTGAATAGTTACCTTTCCCTTTTATATACTATGTTACCATCCATAATAGTCATCTCTACAACTATATCTTTTATCTTGTCAAGAGATACTTTGTAAATATCATCTGAAATTACGGCTATATCAGCAAACTTTTTTTCTTCAATTGAACCCTTTATATTCTCTTCAAAAGATGCGTATGCTGAGCCCATAGTGAAAGCATAAAGTGCCTGTTCCACGGTTAAACACTCTTCTGGATACCATCCTCCGTTTGGATACCCACTATAATCCTTTCTTGTTACAGCTACATATATGCTATTCATTGAATTGAGCGAATCTACAGGGCAGTCAGAAGAAATACACACATGCACGCCATCTTCAACTAAAGTTCTATATTTATAACTAGTCTTAGCTCTATCTTTACCTACTCTGTCTTTAGCCATATGCAAGTCATTATTAACACATATTGGTTCTGCATTTGCTATGACATTTAATTCCTTAAATTTATTCAATAGTTTTTCATCTGTGATTTGCAAATGAACTATTCCAAACCTAGGATCTTCATTTGGATACTGAGATTGAGCTTTCTCAAAACTATTAAAACACATATACATAGCTCCATCTCCTATAGCATGAGTTAGTATTTGCATACCATTTTTATGGGCCGTTACTATTAAATTATCTAGTTCTTCTTGGGTGAAAGTACTCATTCCTCTATTTGATGGGTCATCTGAATATGGTTCACAAAGAAATGCTGTTCTTCCCCCTAAGGATCCATCTGTTAACAATTTTAGCGGTCCTATTTTAAAATATTCATTTCCTTGACCTGTTCTATAACCAGAATCTAGAAAACCCTCCAATCTATCTATCTCTGGCAATAGACATTGTTCATAAATCCTTATGGGTAAAGCTTTTTCAGATACTAACTCATTATATGCCTGCATAACCATTTCATAATCTCTATTGGCAAATGTTTCAAAATCATCCGTCTGTACCGATGTAATACCATAACTTGAAGCTATTTTTGATACATCAACAAGCATCTTCTTAATATCATCTTTGCTTACATTTGGAACGTTTTCATAAATCATATATCTTGCAGCTTCCCTAAATATACCTGTAGGTTCTCCTTTTTCATCTATGTCAAAATGTCCACCTAGTGGTTGAGGTGTATCTTTAGTTATTCCACATACTTCAATCGCCTTGCTATTTGCTACAGTAATGTGTTCACAGATTCTTGTAAATGAAAGTGGGTGTTCAGTCGTGATTTTATCTAAATCATATTTGTTGATTTCTCTTTTATTATTAAAAATAATCTGGTTCCAGCCTCTTCCCAATACCCATTCGCCTGGATTTGGTTTATTAACATCAATAAATTCTTTTCCTAGTCTAATTATTTCTTCTATCGATTTAGCACTACTACAATCAACTTTTATTAAACTATATCCATAATTCAGCAAGTGCACATGACTATCATTGATCCCTGGTATTACAGTCTTATTATTTAAATCTATTATTTTTGTCTTATTAGTCTTCAATCTTAATATTTCTTTGTCTGTTCCAACCTTATATATTATGCCATCCTTAATAGCTACGGCCTTAGCAATTGCATTCATTTCATCCATAGTAATAATATTTCCGTTAAATAATATTAAATCCATTCTTATCACTCCTATTTAAATGCTGTATTTTTTTAATCTACTCTTGTACAGTATAATAACATAAACAAATTGTATATATCCCTGCGAGTATCGCCCTACTGACGATTAACTTATAAATAGCAGCCATTGGTTATATTCTCTTTGTCTATATTTCTCATTTTATTTTAGAGTTATCTTTATTTTCATACACCAAGATACCTTCAACATATGTGTTTAGAATTTTAACATCTTTAATACTATCTTCTCGAATTTTAAAAATATCTTTGGATAATACAACAAAATCTGCAAATTTTCCGTGTCTAACACCTTTAGAAACATCAAGTCTATCGCCATTAGACAACAATGTCAATAAAGTTTCTCAAAAAACAACGGGATCCACTGATTAGTGGATCCCAATTATATTGATATTTGTATCTTTTTTGGTGGAGGCGGCGGGAATCGAACCCGCGTCCGAAAGCACTTAACATTGAAATTCTCCGAGCGCAGTCATTGATTTATTTCTCGCGTCCAAAACCGCTCAATGACAAGCTGTTTCATCGGCCAGTCCCAATTAGTTCAGCAAGAGGTCGGGACAACCCTCAAGTCGGATCCCCGCATATCGACACCCTATAACTGAAGCGGCGGGTAGGCTTCAGCAGGATGAGCCACAACTAGGCGGCTAAAGCGTAATTATTATCTGCGTTTACATTTTTGTCCGGTTTTTTAATGTGGCACCAAACAAACCACAGCTCGCTGTTCAATGCTCCATACCCCCGTCGAAACCTGTACGCCCCCGCGTTAGTCTCCCCTTTGGGATTTTCGCATTTCCTTTAGCATTCTTCTTTCTGCATCTTTCTTGGCTATTGTCTCACGCTTGTCGTAGAGTTTTTTACCTCGCCCTACACCAATTTCCAGCTTCACTAAGCCCTTCTCATTCAAATATATTCTTAAAGGCACAAGTGCATACCCCTTTAGCGTTGTATAACCTATCAATTTTCTTATTTCTCGTTTGTGCAGAAGCAATTTTTTCGGCCGCAAGGGATCGGTATTGAATATGTTGCCTTTTTCGTAAGGACTGACATGAACCCCAAGAAGGAATACCTCTCCATCGCGAAGTTCTGCATAGCCTTCCTTAAGATTTACTCGGCCCATGCGTATGGATTTTACCTCGGTACCTTTTAAAACCATTCCGGTTTCGTAGGTTTCCTCTATGAAATAATCATGTCTTGCTTTTTTGTTGTTTGCTAAAACTTTCATAGATTCACCTGCTTCCATTCTTTTCAAATAAAGACTACCTTATTTATCAGCTGTCGAAATCCTTTTTCGAAATAGATGTCTTAACATTTATTCCTCTTATGTTTCCGAGTTTGCCAGTCAATCCGTTAATTTCATCCATTGTTCCAAATACAATTATTGAAATTACAGAAACTCCTGCTTCTTCATAGGGAATTCCCATTCTGCCCTTGACGATTCCCTTATATTCAGCTACCGTATCATTGAATATATGTTGGGTCTCTCTGGGCCGATCCAAAATTGCCCCTATGACAGCGAATTTCTTCCTCATGATTTTCTCCTTGATATTTTTTCAGTCAAGACCTCCCGGAAGCAATCCGGGAGGCTCACAAACATTCTACCATTTTTGAAGCTTTATTTCAATTCTTCAAGTTCGAAGTCAATTTCACCCTGTGGAACGTCCACGCGAATCAACAACACCTTTACATTGTCTCCCAATCTATAACGCTTTCCTGTCCGTTCACCGGTAAACATCATGTTGTCTCCATCATACTTGTAATAATCGTCATCCAAAGATGCAATCTTCACTAGACCTTCTATGGTATTCGGCAACTGCACGAAAAATCCAAAGGATGCAACCGACGTTATTATGACATCGAAAACCTCACCTACATGATGGCTCATATATTCAGCCTTCTTGAGGTCATCTGTGTCTCTTTCAGCCTCCATTGCAATCCTTTCCCTTTCAGAAGATCGTTCGGCCGCATTTTTAACTATCGCTAAAAGAGCCTTTTTCCTTCCCTCTGAAATGCCGCCATTTAGATATTCCTTTATTATTCTATGAATCTGCAAATCGGGATATCTTCTTATGGGCGATGTGAAATGCGTATAGTATTCTGCTGCCAAGCCGAAGTGTCCAAGATTATCCTCGGAGTACCGCGCCTGCTTTAGTGAACGCAACATCAATGTATGAACGAACAGTTCCTCTTTATGACCCTTCACTTGTTCAAGCAAGTCCCTTAGATCTTTTGGGCGAACCTCTTTACCTATGCCTTTTATGTGATATCCAAGATTGTGAACCAGATTGTTGAAATTCTCAAGCTTCTCCATATCCGGCGTTTCATGAACTCTATAAACAAAGGGTATCTTAAGCTGGAACATATGCTCAGCTACGGTTTCATTGCAAGCAAGCATGAAGTCCTCAATAATTTTATTGGAAACCCCTCTTTCCTCAACTATTACATCTACCGCTTCCCTTTCCTCATTCAGTATAACCTTCGCCTCCGGCAAATCGAAATCTATAGCTCCCCTATTTTCACGATTTCCTCGTATTATAGCACTCAGTTTCTTCATATCCTTAAACATATCTTTAAGGTATTCGTATTTTTCAAGCTCGGGATCACTCCCGTTCTCAAGTAATGCTGTAACATCCTTGTATGTCATTCGTTCGGACGAATTGATTATGCTCTCAAATATTTCGTATTTTATCACTTTCCCTTTTTTATCTATTTGCATTTCTACGGATAAAGTCAGCCTGTCTACTTTTGGATTCAAGCTGCATATTCCGTTTGAAAGCCTCCTTGGAAGCATAGGAATAACCCTGTCAACAAGATAAACGCTTGTTGCCCTATTTAGAGCCTCCTTATCCATTTTGCTTCCTTCACTAACATAATGTGTGACGTCCGCGATATGAACCCCAAGCAGAAAATCTCCATTTTCAAGTTTCTTAATAGAAACAGCATCGTCCAAATCCTTTGCGTCTGCACCATCAATTGTAATAATTTTTTCGTTTCTAAGGTCTCTTCGTCCTTTTATATCCGATTCACTTACTGCTTCCTCGGTCCTTTCGGCTTCATCAAGCACCTTTTGGGGGAATTCTTCAGGAAGTTTGTGCCTCCTTATTATTGAAAGTATATCTGTTCCTATATCATCCACATATCCAAGTATCTCGACTATTTTACCTTCTGGATTTCTGCCTGCTGCGGGCCATGCAGTGATTGACGCAACAACCTTATGTCCAGCTTTAGCGCCCATTGCCTCCGTTTTTGGTATGAAAACATCCGTATTCATTTTTTTATCGTCAGGAATTACAAACCCGAAATTTTTGTTTTCCTCAAATGTTCCTACTATTACTTCATTGTTTCTCTTGCTTACTTTAACAATTTCTCCGTCTGTCTTTTTATTGAATACTCCCTTGCTTAGTATACGAGCAACTACCGTATCACCATTCATGGCTCCATTTATTTTATTCGCCGGAATGAATATGTCTTCCTTTTGTGTTTTCGATACAACAAAACCATATCCGTTCTTTGTCATGTCCATCTTTCCGACAACCAGATTAAGTTTTTCCGGCAAAGCAAATTTATTATGCCTCGTCTTTACTATCATTCCTTCTTCCACCAATTCATCGAGGTATGTTACAAATTTCCCTATATTCTTGCCTTTTACTTGAAAGGTTTTTATCAATTCATCTTCCTTCATAGGTTTATATGCTTTTTCACTCATTAATTGCAAGATTGTATCTTTTTCGATTAAAATATCAATCACTCTCCTTTATTTGTTGTTGTTATTTCATTATACCGAACATTCGATTCTTTTACCAATTATTAAAGCAACATACTTAAACACAAATCAATGCACAAAAAGCTCCCCTTCACTATGAAGGGGAGCTGAAAAGTCTTTTCTATTTAAATCTAAAACAACATTCCACCCATTTTTACAAACAATGGAGCAAATACAAGTGAAACTATTGTCATAAGCTTTATGAGTATGTTGATTGAAGGCCCTGAAGTGTCCTTGAACGGGTCTCCAACTGTATCTCCAACAACAGCAGCTTTATGAGGTTCGCTTCCTTTTCCTCCGTGGTTTCCTTCTTCGATGTATTTCTTGGCATTGTCCCATGCTCCGCCTGCATTGGCCATAAATATTGCCATAAGAACACCGGTAACAAGGGCTCCGGCCAAAAGGCCGCCTAGCGCTTCCGGTCCAAGCAGCAAGCCCATAGCTATTGGAGCAACTATTGCCATTATTCCGGGAATAAGCATTTCTTTAAGCGCAGCTGCTGTCGAAATATCTACGCATTTAGCATAATCCGGTTTAGTTGTACCTTCCATTATTCCGGGCATTTCCTTAAATTGACGTCTAACTTCTTCAATCATCTCAAATGCCGCTTTTCCAACAGACTCCATTGTCATAGCGGAGAAAAGGAATGGCAGCATGCCGCCAACGAAGAGTCCGACTACAACTTTAGGATCCAAAATACTTATCTCTGTAACTTCCGCAACCGTTGCATACGATGCAAATAGAGCCAAAGCTGTAAGTGCCGCTGAACCGATTGCAAAACCTTTACCCATAGCCGCTGTAGTATTTCCTACGGCATCAAGCTTATCAGTGATTTTTCTTACTTCATGCGGCAATTCACACATCTCGGCGATACCGCCGGCATTGTCTGCAATTGGTCCGTATGCGTCAACCGCAACTGTTACCCCTGCAGTTGAAAGCATACCTACAGCCGCCAAAGCGATTCCATAAAGTCCCATAAATTTAAAAGAAACCAAGATGCCTACACATATTGCTATGATTGGCGCTGCTGTAGAGTACATGCCTACAGCCAAACCGCTTATAATTATTGTAGCAGGTCCTGTTTCGGATTGCATCGCTATCTTCTTAACCGAATTGTAGTCTGCAGAAGTATATATCTCAGTTAACTGACCTATTACAAGTCCAACAACCAATCCTGCTGCAATTGCAAAGAATGCATTCAGGTTTCCGAAGAACATTCTGCTCATGAAAAATGCTCCGATCAATACGAGAGCGCCGCTTACATAAGTACTCATTTTGAGAGCCTTGTGCGGATCCGAATTCTCATCGCCTTTTACAAACAAGGTTCCAATAATGGAAGCTATGATTCCAAATGATGCCAAAGCTAATGGGAACAACGCTCCTGCTTTTTCTATTAGTCCCATCTCGATTACTGCTTTTGACGAAACGCCCAAAGTAATTGCCGCGATTATTGACCCTACATACGACTCGAAAAGATCTGCTCCCATGCCTGCTACATCACCAACATTGTCTCCTACGTTGTCTGCGATGACTGCGGGGTTCCTGGGGTCGTCCTCAGGTATTCCAGCCTCTACCTTGCCAACAAGGTCAGCTCCCACATCTGCTGCCTTAGTATATATTCCTCCACCTACACGTCCGAACAATGCTATAGATGAAGCACCCAAACCAAATCCGGTTATGATTTCAGGACTTCCGAAAACAATATATGCCATACCAACACCAATGATTCCCAAACCTACTACCGACATTCCCATAACAGCTCCACCAGAAAACGCAACCGAAAGAGCTTTATTCATTCCGCCGTTCATTGCTGCATTAGCAGTTCTTACATTTGCTTTTGTAGCAACCTTCATACCAAAAAATCCTGCCATTGCTGAAAAAACTGCCCCAAACAAGAAACAAATTGCAGTAAGCCAATTTATCCCGAAACCTACAATAACAAAAACCACTGCGGTAAAAATAACCAAGGATCTATACTCTCTAGTCAAAAAAGCCATTGATCCTTCTTGTATATAAGAAGCAATTTCAATCATTCTTTCATTTCCCGGTTCAACCTTATTAATCTTGTTAGCCAGCATAAACGCAAAAAGAAGCGCAACTACCCCTATAGCCGGCACCATGTAAACTAGTGATTCCATCTATTTCCTCCCTAAACCTAATTATATTATTGTTCGATTATTGCAGGTAAACCATTACCAAGGAACTTATTATGAAAACTATCGCTCCTATCTTTGTAATTTTAGCCATGATTTCGTCAATTCCTCTGCTCTTTTGTTTTCCCCAGATTTGTTCCGCTCCTCCCCCTATGGCTCCGGAGAGTCCGGCACTTTTTCCAGGTTGCAACAATATGCTAGCAATCAGTATGACACTTGTAATAATCTGAATTACCATGAATACAGTATTCATTAACATTTACACCTCCTTGCATCTTGTTTAACAAAGATATTCTATCATAGGGCTATTTATAAATCAATGAATTATGTCTTATTCTTTGCATTATAAATTAAAGCGATGCACTCACTTTTGAATGCATCGCTTTTCATCTACTTGATATTGTAAAAAGCCATTTTCCCGGCAAATTCAGCAGCATCAGACAATGTTTCTTCTATTCTAAGCAATTGGTTGTATTTAGCCACTCTATCAACACGAGCAGGTGCTCCGGTTTTTATTTGCCCCCCGTTTACGGCAACTACGAAATCGGCAATTATCGGATCTTCCGTTTCTCCTGACCTGTGGGATACAACAGTGGTGAATCCTGCGCGTTTTGCCATTTCTATTGCATCAAGCGTCTCAGTAATTGTTCCGATTTGATTTAATTTTATAAGAATTGAATTTGCGGATCGCTCTTCTATGCCCCTCTTGAGGCGCTTCGTGTTAGTTACAAACAAATCGTCTCCAACAATCTGTATCTTTGAACCAAGTCTTTCTGTCATTATCTTCCAGCCTTCCCAATCCTCTTCGGCAAGACCATCTTCTATCGAAATTATAGGGTACTTTTCTACCAGTTTGGAATAGTATTCCACCATTTCTTCGGCTGTTTTTGCAAGCCCTTCTCCTGCTAATGTATATAGTTTTTCTTTTTCATCATACAATTCCGTGGCGGCTACATCAATTGCAAGCTTGATGTCTTTATCAGGTTCATAACCTGCTGCTTCAACCGCTTCAATGATAACCTTGAGAGCTTCCTCGTTTGATGTCAAGTTAGGCGCGAATCCACCCTCGTCCCCTACGGATGTGCTCAGGCCTTTTGATTTCAGAACCTTCTTGAGACTGTGGTATATTTCTACGCCCATGCGAAGGCATTCTTTGTAGGTTGCAGCACCTACCGGCATAATCATGAATTCCTGAATGTCTACATTGTTGTCGGCATGCTTTCCGCCATTTAGTATGTTCATCATCGGAACCGGCAACGTTTTTGCGTTTACTCCTCCAAGATATTGATATAAAGGCATTCCCAACGAATTAGCAGCAGCCTTTGCAACCGCCATGGAAACTCCTAGTATGGCATTTGCACCCATGTTTTCTTTGTTTTCCGTTCCATCAAAATCAATCATGAGTTTGTCAATTGCAACCTGTTCAAGAGCGTCCATCCCTATTAGTTCCGGTCTAAGATCTTCCATCACATGATCTACTGCTCGACTTACGCCTTTTCCCATGTATCGATTCTTGTCTCCATCTCGGAGTTCAACGGCCTCGTAAGCACCCGTTGATGCCCCCGACGGTACAGAAGCCCTTCCCATTGAGCCATCCTCAAGATATACCTCAACTTCAATCGTCGGATTGCCTCTTGAATCCAAGATTTCTCTTGCATTGATTTCCGTAATAAATAACATACTCACACCTCCAAAATTATTTGTATTCGATTATTTTCTTGAAATGCTCTTTGTTAAGACTCGCACCACCTACGAGTACCCCGTCAATGTCTTTTTGTTTCATGATTTCCTTTATGTTAGAATACTTTACACTTCCACCATAGAGTATTCTTATCTTTTCAGATACAGTCTTTCCATATTCATTTTTTAACAATTCTCTTATATATTCAATGGTTTTTTGTGCATCCTCAGGAGCTGCGGTTCTTCCAGTTCCAATTGCCCATATGGGTTCATATGCTACGGCTACAATCGACGCATCCTTGCCCAATATATCCATGAACGCTCCCATAATCTGTCTTTGAAGTACGCTTTCTGCCTTGCCCTCTTCTTTTTCTTCAAGAGTCTCTCCTACACAAACTATCGGCATAATTTCTTTTTCCAGCGCTTTCTTCAATTTTAGGTTCACCGATTTATCTGTTTCATTGAAGTATTTTCTTCTTTCAGAATGTCCAATTATGCAATGCGTGATTCCATAATCCAGAAGCATGCCTGCAGATATCTCACCCGTAAAGGCTCCATTGTCTTCCTGATGCATGGTCTGAGCCCCAAGCTTCAAATCACTTCCCGCAGCTTTTGCCGCAAGCATTCCCAAATATATACTCGGTGGACAAATAAGCACATCATCGCTTGTATTGTCAGCAGCTTCCATAATTGCAACAATGAAATCTTTTGCATCATTCATGGACATGTTCATTTTCCAATTGCCTGCTATCAAAGGCTTTCTCATATCACATCTCCCCCTTATTCGATATACATTCAATTCCCGGTAATTCTCCACCCTCAAATAATTTTAATGATGCTCCACCACCTGTCGATATATGCGTCATTTTATCTTCTAATCCAAATTTGTGGATTGCTGAAGCACTGTCTCCCCCTCCAATGATGGTTGTTGCATCCGCACCAGCTAAAGCTTTTGCCACTCCGAGAGTACCTTTTGCAAATTTCTCCATTTCAAAAACGCCCATTGGTCCGTTCCAAAGAACAGTTTTGGATTTAGAAATAATATCCGCAAACAGCTTTACGGTTTCTTCCCCTATGTCAAGCCCCATCATTTTAGGCGGTATTTCCGTCGTTGAAACACTTTTAAATGAAGCTCCATTGCTGAACGAATCAGCTACAACAACATCCGAAGGCAATATGAGTTGAACTCCTCTTTCTTTACAAAATTCAATTATAGTTCTTGCAGTTTCAAGTTGATCTTCTTCAACTATTGATGTTCCTATTTCGCAGCCCGTGGCCTTAAGAAAAGTAAACATCATTCCTCCACCAATCAATATGTAGTCAGCCGAAAGTGCAAGATTCTTTATTACCCCTATTTTATCGGATACTTTTGAGCCCCCTAGTATAACTGTAAAAGGCTTGTCAGCATCAGACATAGCTTTACCCATTATTTCAAGTTCTTTCTCAACTAAAAGCCCAACACACGATGGCAATAGACTCGCTATTCCCACATTAGAGCTGTGAGCTCTATGGGCTGTGCCAAAGGCATCATTCACATACAGTTCTCCCAAAGAGGCAAGTTCTTTTGAAAAATTCACTCCGTTCTTCTTTTCTTCTTCCCTAAATCTTGTGTTTTCTAAAAGAATCACATCTCCATATTGAGCAGATGAAACCTTTTCTTTTATTGAATCGTCTACAACTTGCTCGCTCTCGAGGAATTTTACATTAACTTTTAAAATTTCAGATATTCGCTTTGCTACCGGTGCCAATGAAAAAGCCTTTGAATACTGTCCCTTTGGCCTTCCAAGATGGGACAACAAAATAACTTTCGCTTTTTTTTCCATAAGGTATTTGATAGTCGGAATTGCCGCTACAATCCTTTTGTCATCCGCCACATTCCCCTTTTCGTCTAATGGAACATTGAAATCACATCTTACAATTACGCTTTTTTGCTTGAAATCCATGTCCGATAAGGTTTTTTTATTAAACAAAATACACACCTCCGCATTTCACTCAATCTGCCAGTTAACTATATTATCAACAAGCTTGGGACACGATAAACGTGTCCCATATCATTATATTCCTTATATATTTTTTTTCAATCCTATATTAGTATCTCTTTCTTCTTGAAGAAGAAGGTATTTTAAGCTCATCTCTATACTTTGCAACAGTTCTTCTCGAAATTTTGATGCCTCGATTAATCAATTCCTCGGTTATAAATTGATCACTGTGAGGCTTATTAGGGTTTTCTCTTTCAATTATATCTTTTATCATAGATTGTATGCTAGCGGAAGATACTCCTTCTCCCGCGTTGCTCAAAACTCCGCTCTGAAAAAAAAACTTCAATTCGAAAATCCCCCTAGGGCACTGCATGTATTTCCCATTGATAGCCCTACTTACAGTTGATTCATGAACCTCTACCTGCTCGGCAACATTTTTCAAAGTCAATGGTTTCAGATAGGCTTTGCCATTTTCAAAAAAATCATATTGGAATTCGATTATAGAACTTACAACTCTCGCTATTGTATTTCTTCTTTGCTCTATGCTTTTAATAATACGCACAGCCGCGTTAAGCTTTTCGTTTATATATGACGATGCATTGTTTTCTATATTTCCGCTTGATAGAAGTTTTTTATAGTAATTGCTTATTGTAAGTCTCGGTGCTGTTATATCATTTATCTTTATAACATACTCGCCCTCTATCTTCTCAACGGCTATATCCGGTATGATGTATTTCACGCCCTTCATCGACGCAAACTCCCTGCCCGGTTTAGGTTCAAGTGTTTTTATAAAATCAGCCGCTTCTTGTATTTCTTCTTTCGAAAAATTTGTAGCTTTTGCAATTTGAAGTATCCTGTTTGAAGCTAAATCATCCAAATGTAAACTTATAATCTGCTCTGCAACGGGATATTCTATCCTTCTTCTCTCAAGTTGAAGAAGCAGGCACTCCCTCAAGTTTCTAGCGCATACTCCCAAAGGATCGAAGTCATGAATCACATCAAGAATCTTTTCAAGTTCAGAATCATCAATTCCAAATTTTTCCTTTATTTCATCATCCGTAAGCTGATAATACCCGTTACTATCCAGGTTTTCTATTATATACTCTGCTACTATCTTTTCCGCTTTGTCAAGAAGTGTGAATTTCAGTTGAAACAAAAGGTGTTCTGTTAGAGTTGTTTCATTCGTTACGAAATTTTGGAAAAGAACCTCTTCTTTTTCTTCTTTGAAATTATTTCTGATTTTGGTTCGTTCAAAGTCCGAAAAATATTCTTTCCAATCTATATTGTTTGATTCCTTTTCAGTTGGCTCTGATTCTTCCACTTTTTTTTCATCGTCAGTTTCGTCATTTTTTGGATTTTCAAGCAAGGGATTGCTTAATAATTCCTGTCTTATGAACTCATTAAGCTCCACCGAATTATATTGCAGTATTTCGATGGCCTGCTTAAGTTCCGGTGTCATAACCAATTTTTGAGTTTGCGACAAGTTTAAATTATAGGACATTTTCATAAAAACATCACCTTGCTTATATATTTCAACATATATATATTATAACAGATACATTGTTTCATACAACTTATTAGGCGGAAGCTATAAAGCCACCGCCAATTTTAAAAGCATATTATTCATTTATTGGATAGAGTAATTTAACCCATATCCTTTTCGTATGGTTCCCCATCAGCTTTGGGAGCAACCGATCTGCCGACAACTCCCGCAAGAGCGAAAATAGTTGCAACGTAAGGAAGCATCTGAAGAAATTCCTGCGCAATGGGAATCCCAAAGGACTGCGCCTGTATCTGTATAGCATCAGCCAATCCGAAGAATAGACAAGCAAATAATGCTCCAACCGGATGCCATTTTCCAAATATCATGGCAGCCAAAGCGATGAAGCCTTTCCCTGCAGTCATCCCTTCCCTGAAAAGGCTTATTGTCCCTATCGAAAGAGACGCTCCAGCCAGTCCGGCAAGTGCTCCGCTTATCATTACACAAATATATCTTATCCTATAAACATTTATTCCTACCGTATCCGCTGCCCTTGGATGTTCCCCTACAGCCCTTACCCTTAATCCAAAAGAAGTCTCGAATAGTACATAAAAAGAAACTGCCACCATAAGAAACGCTAAATATACGAAGGGTGTAAATTTTGAAAACAAGTCACCCAATAAAGGTATACCTTCCAGAAATTTAAAAGGATTATCTGTAAGAGCGCGCTCGACAGAAGGCGTAGAACCAGAGCGCTTCCAAACCATTTCAAGCATGAATGCCGTGAAGCTTACTGCCAAAAGATTTATGGCAACTCCGGCAATAACTTGATTTCCTCTTAAGTTGATTGATACAAACGCTAATATAAGAGATGTTAATATGCCAACAACTACCGCGGCAAGAACTCCAATCCATGGATTGCCTGTCATGTGTGTGAACAGCACGGCAAAGAATGCACCCATTATCATGATTCCTTCCAATGCAATATTAACAACTCCAGAACGCTCTGAAAACACTCCACCCAAGGAAGCAAATATCAAAGGTGTCGCAAGACGGATTGCCGAAGCCGCAATTGCTATAACAATTACTACTATTCCATTATCCATCTATTCCACCTCCTTCTGCTTCATTTTCTTTATTTTTTTAGATAAAATCTGTACAATGAGTTTTCCTGCGATAAAAATTATTATAACTCCTTGGATGATTCCGATAACTTCTTTTGGAATTCCGGCCAGCTGCATCTTTCTTGCACCGTTGCCCAATACTCCAAAAAGAAATGCGCTTGCAAGCACTCCCAACGGATGATTTCCAGCAACCAGTGCTACAGCTATTCCATCGAATCCATATCCTGACATTGCCGATGACATGTTGACCTTATAGATAAGCCCAGTCACCTGTACTGCCCCGGCCAATCCAGCTAAAAGTCCTGAAATAAGCATTGCCAAAATGATATTTTTCTTTTTGCTTATGCCTCCATATTCAGCAGCATCCGGGCTGAAACCAACGGAACGTATCTCGTATCCAAGGGTTGTCTTGAATAATAAATAATAGATAATAATCGCACATACGATACCTATGAATATGCCGGTATGGGCACTTGAGTACCCAAACTGCGGGATATATTGGCTCAGCTTGGCAAGCCTAGCTTTTTCGGGTATAGATACCGAATAAGCCATTTTAGTAGTCCCTTGCAGTACCTGGGGATTTAGTATTGTTCTAATAATATAGTTTGTACCAATTAAAGCTGTATAATTAAGCATAATTGTAGTAATTACTTCATGAACCCCGAAGCGGGCCTTTAAAAATCCGGCGATCGAAGCCCAAATGCCACCTGCTATAGCACCTAAAATCAAAATCATTGGCAAAAGGATTACTGCCGGCAGATTTTGAAAATACCAACCTATTGCTATTGCAGTTATTGACCCCACAATATACTGGCCCTCTGCTCCAATGTTAAAAAGCCCGGTCCTAAAAGCAAATGCAACAGAAAGTCCGGTAAAGATTAATGGAGTGGATTTATAAAGTGTTTCTCCTATCTTGCTCAAACCGCCAAGACTCCCTGCAAAAAGAGCTGAATAGGCAACAACCGGGCTTTTTCCGGCAATCAAAATGAAGAAAGCTCCTACAATAAACCCCAATAATATTGCAACTAAAGGCAATTTAAAGCTGTCCCAAAGCCATCCGAATCCTTTTTTCTTCATCCCTTCACCTCTCTTTCGGGTATTCCTCCGGCCATCATGATTCCCAATTCTTTTTCAGTTGCATTTTTGGCATCGACAATCCCAACTATTCTACCATCGTATATAACAGCGATTCGGTCTGCCAAAGACATGACTTCATCCAGCTCCATCGATACCAGCAGAACCGCTTTATTGTTGTTTCTTTGTTCAATTAATCTTTTATGAACAAATTCTATGGCGCCTACATCGAGTCCTCGGGTTGGTTGCGCGGCAATCAAAAGCTTTGGATTCTTGTAAAACTCTCTTGCAATTATCACTTTCTGCTGATTGCCGCCGGAAAGTGATTTCGCCAATACCTGTTCGTTAGGCGTCCTTATATCAAACTCCTTTATCAAGGCCTTGCCGTGGGCGTTAATTGCCTCGTAATTCATCATTTTATTCTTGCTGAAAGGCTTTTTATTGTGCAAACCAAGAATCATATTTTCAGCCAATGAATATTCTAGAACCAAGCCTCTTTTATGTCTGTCTTCCGGAATATGCCCAACACCCTTATCGATTATTTCCTTTGTCTTGGAATGAGTTATATCATCCCCATCCAATTCAATCGAACCGTAAATTACTTTTCGAAGTCCAGTAATTGCTTCTATAAGTTCTGATTGGCCGTTGCCGTTAACACCGGCAATTGCCAAAACCTCTCCTTGTTTTACTTCAAAGCTTACATCCTTCACCGCTTCCAGCTTCCGATTATCAAGAACTTTAAGATTTTCAACCTTCAATACAGTTTTTCCAGATACCTTATCATCTTTATCAATATCCAATTTTACTTTTCTTCCAACCATGAGTTCGGCAAGTGAATCGATATCAGTATCAATTGTATTCAATGTTTCAATAATCTTTCCCTTACGGATTACAGTGACACGATCGCTCATTGACATTACTTCTTTAAGCTTATGCGTTATCAGAATTACCGACTTTCCTTCAGCGGTCAATTTTTTAATAATTTCACCAAGTTCGTCTATTTCTTGAGGTGTAAGTGCAGCCGTAGGTTCATCTAAAATTAGTATATCCGCGCCTCTATAGAGCGCTTTGATTATTTCAACCCGTTGTTGCAGCCCCACAGATATATCCTGAACTTTCAAATCGGGATTGATTTTCAATCCGAAATCGTTTGAAAGCTTGATAACTTTTTCTCTTGCCTTTTTCATGTCAATTTTCATTTTCCAATACTTATTGGGTTCGTTTCCCAATACAATATTCTCAGTAACAGTAAACGGTGGGACTAGCATAAAATGCTGATGTACCATGCCGATTCTTTGCTCTATAGCCGTATTCGGATTTTTCATTAAGACTTTTTCACCACGAATAAATATTTCTCCTGATGTTTGTTGATAAAGTCCATATAATATATTCATCAAAGTAGTTTTTCCCGCACCGTTTTCGCCCAGAAGCACATGAATTTCTCCCTTCGCCAACTCAAAATCCACATTGTCATTGGCAACTACTCCCGGGAAAATTTTAGTTATATTTTTCATTTCAACAACATTATTCAAGGTTATTCCCCCCGTAAAATAATAATAAGGCCAGATGCTTCATCTGGCCTTATTATACCTTTTTTGTTGTTCATATTCTATATATTACATTGCAGGCATTTCAAAGGCATTAAACGTTGCTTCGTCATAAGGCACTTCAAATTCGCCATTCATAATTGACATTCTGTATGCTTCAGCTTGCTCGGCTATATCTGCTGGTACATTTCCTGCATTATCGCTGTATCCAACGCCTTCTTCAGCGAGACCAAATTCAAGATTCGTACCATCAAATGTGCCTTCTACAACGGCCTTTGTTGCCAAATAAGTCGCATTGTCAACACGCTTGATCATCGAGCATAGCACATGCTCCGGATCAAGTGCCGATTGGTCCTGGTCAACTCCAATTGCCCAGAAACCCTGTTCTCCAGCGGCTTCAATTACGCCGATTCCACAAGCGCCTGAGGCATGATAAATAACGTCGGCACCGGCTTGATTTTGAGCAAGAGCATTTTCTTTTCCAAGTTGGGGATTATCGAATGCACCAGTATAGTTAACAATGATTTCAGCATCGGGATTAACTGCCTTAACGCCTGCTTCAAATCCATACTGGAATTTTTCAATCAAAGCATACTGCATTCCGCCAACGAACCCTACCTTATTTGTTTCGGTCATGAGTCCTGCAATGACGCCTGTCAGGAATGAACCTTCATGTTCCTTGAATGTCAAACCTGCAGCATTTGCCGCATCAACGGTTTCGTCAATTATTGCAAACTTCTGCTCCGGAAATTGAGCTGCGGCTTCAGCCGTAGCCGATTGCATCAAGAATCCAACAGAAACAATCAAATCCGCTCCATCTTCAGCTGCAGCCGAAAGATTCGGTCCATAATCGTCGGGGGTTTGAGATTCGAGAACACTCACTTCAACACCGAAATCCTCTTCAGCTTTAACTAGTCCGGCATAGGCAGAATCGTTGAAAGATTCGTCTCCCAAACCGCCTGTATCTGTTATCATTGTAACCCTGATAGCCTCTTCCATAGGTTCTTCCGTTACTTCACCCGGTTCTTCCGCAACCTCTTCAGGTGCTTCTGTTTTCGCACAACCTGCAAACACAGAAACCATCAAAATCAATACTAAAAATAATGCCAACCATTTTCTACTCATTTAATAACCCTCCTTAATATATTTGTTTTTCTAGTTTTAAATACTTCTACATTATTACCCAATTTCCTTCCATAGCTTACAAAAATAAAAAAGAAAAGCGACATATAAACATAGCCGCTCTTCTTTTAGCTTAGCATGGTGCAGATTCTTTAGCCATAAATCCTTTTTTAATCAATACATCCATAGCTTTCTGCGCCTTGGCTTCGCTTACCATAACAACGGGTCCCGTGCAACCCATGCCGCTTTCGGCATAAATCCCCGCTTTCCACAAAGCCTGTACTGCATCTTCAAGCTCCATTATGTCTATGCCGGACAAAGTTCCAGTTACAATTTCCTTTGTTGGAACTTTTACGGTTTCTTCTGAATCTTCATTCTTATCCTTGACCGTATTTACTGTCAAACTCTTCAATCCGGCTTTTTCCGCTTTATCGAATTCAACCCGGGCAATACCCCCCAGCTCGCCCCTGGCCAAACTTGAGGCATACTCTATTGCATTTGCAACCACCGGAATACCTGATGCCCTAGAAAGGATCAATATGATTCGACCATAATCCTTCCCAACGCCCGGCCCGTATCCGTAGCCTGACGCTTCATAGCTTCCACCCGTGGTATATGATGAAAACATCTTCATCAAAATGTTTCCTGTCAAGGTATCTGTCACCATGACATCAACGCTACCTTGCAAGAGATCGTTGCCCCTCATAACTACTCCGCCGTCGGCTCTCGAAGATTCTCCAAAGAAAATTTCGTATCCATTGCCTTTCAATTCCTTCAGAAGCCTTTCAACTTGTCTTGCTCCATCCAGATTCAAAATTCCAACCGTTGGCTCTTCTATTCCCAATGCCTTCGCTGTAATTATTCCGTGCAAGGCATTCCTTAGCATCGCTTCCGTGCGATTCATGGAAGATGTTCCCGTAGTGGTTGCAATAATCATTTCCTTGCCAGTAGCGGGTGTTAAAACCATTCCTACCGTAGAAACCCCAATGGGAAAATTGTAATGCATAGTTACGCATGCATCTATAAATCCATTGTCCAATATCTCTTCCATCTTGGAATGCATGTCCCTTTCTTCTTTAACAACGACCGTTTCCAAATTAGAATCGTTTTCCGGACCAATCAAAACAATTTCCGTATCTCTCAATCTCGAAGCGGCAAGTACTGCACCTTTAATCAGGTTTTCCGTTCCATGCTCACTTCCGAGAATTGTCAATCCGACTCTTATCTTCCGACCAAAATCACCACTCTCAATTGAATCGGCAATTTCCATGAATGTATCTTTTATCATTTTTTTTACAGCAAGATTTTCAGCCATATCAACACCCCTATTCATCCGTCAGCGTTTCAGCGAATCCCCTAATGGCTTCAGCAATCAGCTTCTTGACTTCAACTTTCGAAACCGATTCCGTCTCTTCCATGCCGGTATTCTTTTCAAGAATAACAGAAACACCATCGAACAGATTAGTCATACGGCCCAGGAATAGACTTCCCTTGCCAACAATCATGGCCTTGCTCAATTTGCCTTCAGCCATGTCATCTATGGCAAATCCCACATATGGAACACCCGAAGGTATATGTCCCTGTGTAGGCGCCCATCCCGGTAAACCGTGTTTTTCAACAAATGGCATCAACTCTTTACGCTCGAGCTCTTTGCGTTTTACTCCAAGAGCGGCAATCATCTTGTAATTAGCTGTCGGAACATCTCCAGCTCCAGCCGGTTTTGTTATATCCGGATTCTGCATTTCGACCGAATACTTGTCAATATCCGTTATCTTGAGGTTCCCTTTGTCCAGAGGCGCAGTAATCAATGATGTAATTACCGCCTGTGGCGATGAGCCGGTTCCAACAGTATGTCTTCCAACCAAATCGGTTCTGACTATCGGACTAACCCCATCGTTTTGGCTTATCATAATTGCAAATCCACCAAGAACATCTTCCAAGACCGGATATCCCTTTTTAACATGGTCTTTACCATTCATTCCAAGCTTAGCCGTAGCTCCGCCTGCAACAATAACCACATTTTTGTATACCCCTGCTTGAACAAGTGCCGATGCGTTTATCAATGCGTGAGTAGGCGCAGCGCAAAAGCCTCTTGTATCCGATCCTGTTGCATTGACAGCTCCGGCCATTTCTGCGATAGCCTTCGCAAAATTGCCGCCGCCTCTCTGGTTTATATCTCCGCAAGCTTCTTCCGAACACTCAATTACATACTCTATTGATGCAGGGTCAAAATCATTCTTTGCGATAAGGTTTCTAAGCGCCAACGCACCGGAAGCCTTTACAACGATATTTTCAAACATCGTGTGCGCATTAAGGTTCGTATCGATGTCATGGGCCCGTTTCACGCATCCTACAACTTTTCCGTCAACATAAATGCCTTCAGCGTGATTTCCACTTATCAAATCTTCAATTTCCGAAAGCACTACACCTTCTTTTATTTTCGCAAGGTCCGCTTCGTCGAAAAGAGGATGTTTCTGCAATTTCTTCTTTACTTCAACAACAAAATCATTTTCCAATTTTACAAGATCGAAAGCATCAGCTATTTTCATGAGTCCTATAAACTCGTCTTCAGGCATGATTTCTCCGTACTTACCAAATCTTTCTTTTATTGGTGATTCCTTGTCAAACCAAGGCATATCGTATTCTCTTAATTTTTCAGGATGTAAATTTCCAATATATACCTGATTCGGCAAATACGCCACAACCTCATCGAAGGATCTTATATGTTCGGTCAATCCCTTTAGATATTCCGAATCCGGATTTGTCAACCTTTCGATTGTTTGAGTCGACCCGTTGTGAACTACCATATCCGGAGTATTAACCAAAATATACCCAGCTCCCTTGACTACAGGAAATTTCATGTCCTCACCTCCAAAATTTATATTGAATAAATATTCTTTTAAAAATGGACGGCCTTATTAAAGACCGTCCAACGTTTTTAGTCCTCGAATACTGTCTGTTTGTCAACTTCAACAGTCAAAGCCTTAAGAGCTCTTTCAACTATCTTTCTTCTTAAACTCTTTTCTTCCTGAGCATTCAGGCTGGGATCACCAAGCGGATGAGGGATGGCAATAGCAGGTACAATTCTGTTAGCTCCAACTGTCAATGAAATCGGCACAACAGTACAAATGTGAACAATCGGCAATCCGACTCTTTCAATTTCTTTCAGCATAGATGCACCGCATCTAGTACAGGTGCCTCAGGTGGAGGTCATGATAACGCCATCGACTCCGTCTGCCAAAAGTTCTTGTGCATATTCTGCAGCAAACTTGACTGCATTTCCAACGGATGTTCCGTTTCCTACAGTTGCGTAGTAGTATTTATGAAGCTCTCCGATTACGCCTTCTCTTTCTAAATCTCTCAATACATCAATCGGAAGAACCCTGTTAGGATCACTGTTCGCATAGCATGGATCATAACCGCCATGAGCAGTTTCATGAGTTTCCGCGGTCAAAAAGTCAAACCCCGTCAAGTCATACTTTCCGTATTTTGACGCACTTGACGATTCGATATGATCGGGATTACCCTTTGGAACAATTCCACCTGAAGTAACTACTGCAATTTTTGCCTTTGAAATATCTTTAAGTGCTGCCGCCGGAGCAACATGGTCAAATACAGGCATTGGATATTCAGTTACGAAAGGCTGCGAATTGATTTTTGCCAATAGCATGTCAACAGCTCTCTCTGCGCCTCTTTTTTCTCTGAATATGTTCTTTCTGATTCCTCTTTCAAGATATCCTTCGTCTGCAGGGCTTCCAAGCTCCTCGCCCTTTGCCATTTTTATTGCCAGTTTAGCCATTTTGGGTACGGCTTTTCTCATATCTGCGGCCGAATTTTTAGTCTCGGCAATGAATAAATCTTTTTTGAACATGTCGGCCCCAGGGTTTTCAACATACATACCTGTCAAAACTGGGATTCCAAGATCGTCCTTGACGGCCTTGCATATTGCTCCGCAGGCTGTTCCGTATCTTCCCGCGTTAAAAGCCGGTCCTGCGATGAACATATCCGGAGATTTTGATCTCACCATTTCGAGTATGGTCTCTTCAGCTGTCTCCATATTCTCTGCGTAATAGGAATCTCCACAAATAATTGTCGCTACAATTTCCATATCATCTTTTAACGCTCCGGCAAATGCCATTCCCGGACCAACAACTCCGTCTCTCATTTCCGGCGGGATGTTCGCTTTTTCTTCGCCTCCGATGCCGGCAAAAAACTGATTTATATAATGAACAACTTTATACTTACTCATTTTGTTTCCCCCCTTTCATTTTTTCTGATATTAGTACTTTGAAAAATCATTTCTTATTGACGTCATCTCTTCGATTATTTCATCAACATCCAAAACCATTTCCATCATACTGATTTGCTCTTCGTACACGTCCGGATCAACTGCTTCTTTGAATTCCGGCTCTACTGCATGATAAACTGCGAGTCCCAACTGGACTCCTGCTAAAGGACCTGCAAAGGTAGGATCTCCGTTAGTAACGGTTTCAGCTGATAATCCGGCTGATTCAGCTTCTGCTGCGCCAAATATTACAACTACATTTTCAGCACCGTGTTTTTCTGCGAGATCTTTAACTCTGTTTTGATTCTCCAGATCCATTGCTCCTGCGGCCGTTCAGACGAAACATTCTGTAGCGGAGAAGACAACTTCTGTTCCGGAAACCGTTTTTATGCATTCCTCAATGGCCGGACCCGGTACGCCGTCTCTATCTCCGATGATTATGATTTTCTTGTTCTCAAATACGCTCATTCATCATCATCCTTTCAATTTTTTTATGTAATTTTAGTATGTTGTGGCAGAGTATTTATTGAAGCCCAGTTCGTTCGTAGCTCCTGTTATAACTTGAATTTCAGCTTCTATGCTTCCATCCGGCTTGAGACTGCCATCGAATCCTCCGGCTATTCTATCCGCATAGTCAAGCATTCCGATAATCTTGTCCATTGGAGGCAAGATGATAAACTCGTTTGCATTTCCGCCCGTTACAACAGCATCCGCCTTAGGATCGGCATCAGCCAATGATTGGGATGCCCCGTCTCTACCGGCATATTCGTCAGTAACTATTACTGTTTTTACTCCTTGATTCTCAATTTTTTTGCAGTTCATAATCAAGTCGGTATCCGGATTACCGAAACCTTCTTGCGAAATGATTGCAGCATCGAGTCCGAGATATTTTGCAAATTTAGCCGACCAGTCGGATGATCTTTCCTTGTCTGCAAGATAAACATTTTCGTTAGTCGCTATGACTCCCATAAAGTTCAATTCCTTGCCGTGTTTCTTATAAAGCTCCTCAATAATCGGATTGTTCAAATGGTGATACGAAGTATTTTTGTCGCAGGCAGAAACACAGTTTCCGCTCAATATTGCCCCATCCATAATTTCTGTCGGATAAAGAATGGTCGGAACTATTTTCTTAGCGTCCACGCCATAAACGTATGAATCATGAAGCAACCCTTGTGTCTGGAGCATGTATACATATCCCACTTTAGGCAAGTCGGGATATTCCGCAGCCTGTTCCAATAAAGGTTTTGTCTCATATATCATGACTTCATCAGGTTCAACGTCAATGCCAGCCTTTCCAAGATAGGTTGCCACTTTCAGTCCTGCCATTCTTGCTGCTTTTTCGTATGTATGCTGTTCAATGCCTTCCTTCGGCTCTACAACCACGCATACATTGTTCAATTTAGAGAATGGAGTCAATTCGGCTCCCGGACCGGTCATGTCGATAATGCCTTCCTGGAATCCTACGATTTTTCCGCAAGTTACAACGGCTGCTCCGCTCAATACGTGCGTTCTTCCGCTTCCTACAGTCTCAACCTTGTTGATCATTCCAGGGAATATTCCACCGGGACCTTCAACTTTTACTCTCGGCTCAATTACATCCTTAACAGGTGTAATTCGAACACTTTCACCGGGTCTTGCAAGTTCCACAACGCATTTTACAATATGCTCATCATCCATTACCAAGTCGATGATTTCCTGCTTGTTAACATACAGGGTACCATTTTCAACTTTAGTTGCTTCTGAAAATTGAACATCTGTAATCTTGATTTTTCCAAGTTCCAAACGCAAAACATTCACCCCCCTTTATTTTAGCAATGCACAGCATTGCCTTAAGGCAATATTAAATGTGTTTCTCGATCATTGCTTCGATATTTGCCGGTTTCGCATTGTCTTTAGTAACTTCCTCGATTTTTTCGCCATCTTTGTAAAGCAAAATAGTCGGAAGTCCTAAAACTCTTTGAGAAATTGCCAATCTTCTAGCTTTAGTGATATTCAATTTGCAAAATTTCACTTTTCCTTCGTACTGCGCTGCAAGAGCCTCCACATCCGGCATAAGAGCCTTGCATGGTTCGCATCCGTCACTCCAGAAGTCTACAATAACAAGCCCTTCAGATTTTAAAACTTCCTCTTCGAAATTGTTCTTTTCAAGTATAATCATTTTTCGCCCCTCCTTTACGCTTCAAATGTATTTTCGATATATTTTTCCGCTTGAACAGCGGCTATTGCTCCGTCCGAAACAGCTGTAACCACTTGCCTTAATGATTTATGCCTAATGTCTCCTGCAGCAAACACTCCGGGAAGCGCAGTTTTCATATCAGGGTCAGTCATTATGTAGCCACCCTTGTCAGTCTCGAGTAATTCTTTGAACAATTCGTTTTTGGGTATATATCCAACGAACGGGAAAATTCCAAAGGTTCCATCTTCCTCGGGTGCATTTATTTCTGTTATTTCCCCTGTCTTTTTATTCTTTAGAACCAAGGTTTCGACAATTCCGTCACCCTTGATCTCTTCAACTACAGAATCCCATATGAATGCCATTTTTTCATTTTTAAATGCTTTTTCACGAATAGACTTGGCCGCTCTCAATTCATCTCTTCTATGAACAATAATAACTTTTCTTGCAAACTTCGTGAGGTACATTGCCTCTTCTACCGCAGTATCGCCTCCGCCTATTACATAGACTTCCAAGTCTGTAAAGAAGTCGGCATCGCATGTGGCGCAGTACGATACGCCTTTCCCTGTTAATTCACGTTCTCCAGGAACTCCAAGATATCTCGGGCTTGCTCCTGTTGCAATTATGACCACCTTGGATTTGTATACCCCTTTTTCTCCGGAAACAACTTTGATCTTGCCCTTAAGTTCAACCTTTACTATTTCATCTTTTATTCTTTCGGCCCCAAATTCTTCCGCCTGCTCAACCATTCTGGCAACGAGGCTTGGCCCTGTTGCATCTTCAATCGAACCCGGATAGTTCGCAACTTCATTAGTCGTTACAATCTGTCCGCCCGCTTTTTCCTTTTCAAGAATTAATGTCTTCATCCTTGCTCTTGAAGAATAAAGTCCGGCCGCCAATCCTGCGGGTCCTGCACCTATTATTACTACATCGTATAAATTTTCCATGTTCTCCTCCTAATTTTATTATTGATTTCCTTCTATAGCACCCTCTATTAGTGAAAGATCGATAACCTTAAAATCATCAAGTATCGTTTCTGTCCACTTTGGTGTTATTTTGTTATTATTGAATTTTCTTACAGTCGCAAGGCTGTCTTCAATTATTACTAAAGAGTCGTAATCCAAGGCTTGCTTTGTTCTGCTTATTAAAATAGATTTAAATGGTGTTTCATTAGGTTTAACGCTTCCTGATAGGGGATGTGACAATAGCTTGTGTCCTTCATGAATTCTATCCCTTACATAAAGCAATATTTCTTGATAAGTTTTTTCAGGCATGAAAAGTAAATCAATTGTGTCTCCGAATGTTTCCGCTACCTTTTGGTTGTTGGTAATCAGTATCATTTTATTCCCTCCGGTTTCTCTCAGATTTAAGACAACAAAAAAAAGCAATAGGAGTTTGTAATAGCCCATTGCTTCTCTGTCATAAGACCTGAGAGTTTCTCTTTATGTCCCCATAAAAATTGCCCCTTCGGTGCTCAAAAATCAAGCTTTTCAGAGACTCGTCCCTGTGCGGTTCTTTTGCCTGAGAATTTTGTTTCAAACGGCAACGTTGAAACTTTTTCCTTCGGCGGTCCTTTCGGACTCTCTCCCGCATAGTTCATCCAAATCGATTTATTAAATTGTGATAGGAATATTTTATGAGTTGATGTGATGTATTTATTCTTTCAATGATTATTATATACAAAGACCGTTAAATATTCAACAATATTTTGTAAATTAAAATTAATTTTTGCTTATAAGCTTTCATATGCCTATTCCAGATCCAAAAAACCATTTCTTCTCATTCCCTCATACAAAACAATTGCAACCGAATTGGAGAGATTAAGCGATCTGGCTCCCTCAACCGCCTTCATCGGTATTCTGTATCGACTGCTCTCGTAAAGCGTATGGAGTTTTTCAGGCAACCCTGCTGTTTCCCGTCCGAATAATATGAATGTATCCGATTCAAATGGTATTTCATCATAATTCTTATCGCCCTTGGTAGTTATGAGACAGATATTTTCATTTCCATATTTTCGAAGAAAATCCTCCAAAGATTCATGTATCTCCTTTGAAAGGAGCGGCCAATAATCAAGCCCAGCTCTTTTGAGAGTCTTGTCATCAAAATTGAAGCCGCACGGTTTTATTATGTGGAGCTTGCTTCCGGTAACGGCACAAGTCCTTGCAATGTTTCCAGTGTTCTGTGGAATGTCAGGCTGAAACAACACAATATGCATTCTTTAATCCCTTCTTCGCTCTATGGTTTTTTGAAATAGTGCAGCCTGCTAGAATCTATTACCGACCATGCAATGTTAGACGCATGGTCTCCTATTCTTTCCAAATTGCTTATCACATCCAGAAAAATGACACCTGCGTTCGTTACACACATCCCCTGATTCAATCTGTCTATATGGCTCATCCTAAGATTCTTTTCCATGTCGTCTATTTCGTCTTCTCTTTGAATTACCCTTTCAGCCAAATCCGTTTTTCCTGTCGCCAACGATGTCATTGACTGAACGAATGATTTCATTACCCTGTCGGACATGAATTGAAGTTCATCTTTCGCCTTTTCAGTAAATATTAAGTGATCTTCTATGCACCTTTCAGCCAGTTCCGCGATGTTTTCCGCATGGTCCCCAACTCTTTCAATATCGTTTATAGTATTAAAAAGGCCTGTAATAATTTCTCGTTGTATGCTCGATACTTCTCTGTTTGAGAGCTTTACAAGATAGCTGGAAATACCCTTTTCAAGCTCATTTATTTTCTTTTCTACTCTCAAAGTATTTTTTATACTTTTTTCGTTTTGATTGACTAAAGCATCCATTGCATTTTCATATGAATATTTTGTAAGATTACTCATATGTAGAACCTCTTTTATTACCTGAACCAATGCAATTGACGGAGTCTCCAATATACGATCATCCAGATATTTTATTCCTTCTATTTCCTTCTCTTCGTCCGCACTATATGGAATAATTTTTTGCGCAATTTTTACCAAAACAGCTGAAAACGGCAACAATAAAATTGTATTCATTATGTTGAAAAATGTATGCGCATTCGCTAACTGCTTTACAGGGTTTTCTGGAGATATTTTTACAACAGCAGCAACTGTAGGGCCTGCAAATAAAATAATAAATACGATTGTTCCTATCACATTAAACATTAGATGAATAAGCGCGGCTCTTTTAGCCGTTTTGTTAGCTCCTATGCTTGACAGCATAGCCGTTACGCATGTCCCTATGTTCGTTCCGAGCAGAATAGGAAAAGCAGATTCAATAGGCAAAAGGCCCTCGCTTGCCAATGCAATCAAAATACCGGTTGTAGCACTCGAGCTCTGAATCACTGCCGTAATTGCAAATCCTGTAAATATTGCCAATATCGTACTCATTATATTCTTATTTCCGAAACTCAAAAGCATGTTTCTGAAGCCTTCGAACTCCCTTAGAGGCGTTACCGCTTCCTTCATAAAATCCATTCCTATGAATAGTATTCCAAAACCGATAAGTATCTCAGCAATGTTCTTGATCTTCCTATTTTTTGCAAAAAGCCATATCATAACACCTATGCCTATCGCCAAAGGAGCTATATTCGAAAGATCCAAAGCAACAATTTGAGCCGTAATTGTGGTACCTATATTCGCCCCCATTATTATTCCTACTGCCTGTGTAAGACTCATTATCCCTGCATTTACAAAACCGACAACCATGACAGTCGTGGCGCTCGAACTTTGCACAATTGCTGTAACAAATGCTCCTACAAATACACCCATGTATTTGTTATTAGTAAGAACCTCAATGATTTTCTTCATTCTATCCCCGGCTGTTTTCTCAAGACCAGTTCCCATAATATTCATGCCGTAAAGAAAGAGTCCTAAACCGCCAATAAGTCCAATAATTATTTGCATCTTATCCTCCTAGGATCATTTGAATACATACAAAACCAAAATGCCCAAAACAATACGGTAATAAGCGAATAAATTGAAACTATGGTTCTTTATATAATTCATAAACGCCGCTATTACAACGTAAGCAACAATGAAAGATATCCCCGTACCTACAGCAAGCAAAATCCATTGCTCGTTGTTAATATGCAGACCGCTTTTTATCATTTTGTAAAAGGATGCTCCAAGCAATGTCGGAACAGCTAAAAAAAACGAAAACTCGGCAGCAAGCTTTCTTCCAAAGCCTAATCCAAGACCGCCTACTATGGTTGCTGCTGACCTTGACATCCCTGGAATCAATGCAAAGCATTGAACACTACCAACAATAAACGCCTGCCTATATGTCAATTCGCTTTCCTCTTCTATTTTTACAACATGGTTCCTGTTTTCAAAATAAAGAAGAAGGAATGCTCCGACAATCAATGCCCATGCAACTGTAACCGTATTAAAAAGATACTTGTCAATGATATCCTCAAACATGACTCCCAATATCACGGCCGGAACCACTCCAACAAAAACCTTGGACCAGAGTCGTATTTTTCTCGTCATATCATCATTATCCTTAAAGTCCGGAATAAGTTTTTTTCTAAAATACAGTATGACCGCAAATATTGCCCCGACCTGAATGACCACATCGAATGTATTTGCAAAAGGCCCTTGAAAATCCAAATATCTGTTTGCTATAATCAAATGTCCCGTAGATGAAATGGGCAAAAATTCTGTCAATCCTTCTATTATGCCCAATATTATTGCTTTTATTATCATTGTTTCCTCCGGTATAATATAATAATGCACACAAACCCTATTATATATTTAAGCTACTTGCTATTCAACTTATTATTGTAATAACGACACTCCTTATTTATCGGACAAATATCGCATTTTGGTTTTCTTGCCGTGCAAACCTTCCGTCCATGATGAATAAGCCATAAATGCGCCGCTCCCCAATCCTCTTCTTCGAGGTTTTCCATAAGCTGGAGCTCTGTCTTTTGCGGAGAATTCGAAACTGCAAGGCCAATGCGGTTTGACACCCTTTGAACATGAGTATCTACCGCAATTGCAGGTTTACCAAATGCGTGGTTAAGCACTACATTTGCTGTTTTCCTGCCTACACCCGGCAATTTCATAAGCTTTTCCCTTGCTTCAGGTACATTGCCGTCGTAATCCGAAATCAATAATTCGCATGTCCGAATTATGTTCTTTGATTTCATCCTGTACAATCCACAACTTCTTATTGTCTCGGCTAATTCAGACTCATTCATTTTCGAAATCTCCATCGGTGTCTTTGCTTTCTTAAAAAGCACAGTGCTAACCTTATTGACTCTTTCATCCGTACACTGAGCCGAAAGAATTGTTGCTATTAGCAACTCAAAAGTATTATTATAGTCAAGCCCAGGCTTGACACCCTTGTAAACACTTCTTAATTTTTCAACTACCGCTTCAATTTCTTTAGTATTCATTGATTTATCCAAGGCTTTCCTCCATCAGTTTATTTCTTTTTCAAGACTTATTATTTCAATTTCAGGCTCACCGAAAGCCTCCTGTATATCGCAAAGCTTCGAGCCAACATTTATTCCACTCTATTTAATAATATATCAAAGATAAAGCAAAGAAAAGAAGCAGTTATTAAAACTGCTTCTTTTTAAAACCATCATCAAGAATTCTCAGAGTTTTCCTTGCGTCATCAATTGAAAAATCGTTAATGCCATGATAGAAACTTTTGAATTGAACCTGATTCAATGCGCCCAATAGAATCGCAGCCGCCAAATCAACATCTAAATCACTACAAAAAAACCCTTCATCAACGGCATCTTGTATAATTTTGCTATACAATTCTATTTTTATTTCTCTGATTCTGTAAATGAATTTCTTGAAATCCATTTCAATATTCATTGATTCCCTCATAAAAGTAAATGCAAAGTTGTCATATTTTTTTTTAGTTTGTGCTTCAACCTTCAATATTGCGAAGATTTTTTCATCAACATTCTTTTTTCCTTTAATAGCCTTGTTTATTTTATCAAAATACATGTTTATTGCATATTCCAAGGATTCTTTAAACAATTCTTCTTTATTTGAAAAGTATTCATATAGCGTTCCCTTTCCTACACAAGCACTTTTAGCAATTTGCTCCATGCGCGTATCGTGAAATCCATTTTTTGAAAAAGAATTCAAAGCAGCCTTGATTATCCGTTTGCTCTTCACATTCCTACTCAACGCACGGTTCCTCCTTGTCTTTTTTCCTGTTGAACCATTTTTTAACATGTGTCGAAAAACCGTCCATCACAAGATACATAACAGGTATAAGAACAAGTGTCAGAAGTGTAGAAAGAAGCAATCCGCCTATTACTACCGTAGCCAATGGCGATTGTATCTCAGCTCCTTCTCCTGTTGCTACTGCTATCGGCATGAGCGCCAAAATCGTTGTCAGCGAAGTCATCAGAATAGGTCTAAGCCGCGTCGGACCAGCAATAAGAATTGCTTCAACAACGTCATGTCCTTTGCGCCTCAGTATATTCACATAATCTATCATTACTATTGCATTGTTTACTACTATTCCAGACAGCATCAGAAATCCTATTACCGACGGCACACTCAATGTTCTACCGGTAAGAAATAATCCCAAAGCCCCTCCTGAAAATGCCAGGGGCACTGTAAACATGATGATGAATGGATATAGAAGCGATTCAAATTGCGATGCCAGAATCATGTACACCAAGAATATCGCCAATATAAGCGCAAGGAAAAGGCTCTTGAAGGATTCAACAAGGTCTTCATTCTGTCCTCCAACTTCGAAGCTATATCCATCTTCAAGAAAGTAGTTGTCAGTCTGAGCTTCTATGTCAGACACTATGCTTGCCAAATCTCTGCCAATTATATCAGATGTGACCGAAACAGTCCTTACCTGACCTATTCTATTTATGCTTACAGGCCCTTTGGTTTCGAAAATTTCCGCAATTTGCTCCAACGGAACACTGACTCCCATTGGGCTTTTAATCTGCAAATACCTGAAGTTGTTTATGTTGTCCTTAAGATAACCCACAGATTCAATCATTACATCGATTTCGTTTCCATCAACCTTGTATTTTGTAGCACTTACTCCTGATAAATTATCCCTTATTGTCTGTGCTATCTGATAAGAGGTTATGCCATATTGCGAAGCCGTCTCACGTTTGATTCTTACCTGTACTTCGGGTAGACCCTCCTCGAAACTTGATGCCACTTCACGTGTGCCCTCTATTGAATTCAGTATATCTACAAAGTCTTTTGATATTCCTTTAAGAACTTCAAGTTCATCACCTTGTATACGAATACTTATGGGCGAGGATCCCATTCCCATGCCCCCTCCTTGACTCGAAACAGCCTGAACCTGAATATTGGCGCCCGGGATATCGGCGAGCAATTTTCTTATTTCATCAGCAACGTAATCGCTGCTGCTTTCTCTATCTGCAAGACTCATAAGCGCCAAATCAAGGGATGCATAATTACTTTGACTACCGCTGGATATGAATGAGTTTCCCCCGCCAATTGATGCAAATATTGTATCAATTTCAGGAATGTCCTTTATCAGTTCTTCAACTTCATCGACGTATAGCCGCGTTTTTTCAAGTTTAGCGCCTGTTGGGAGCTCAATGCTTATACTTATTCTCCCCTCGTCTGTACTGGGCAGAAACTCAGCACCGACTTGAACCACTGCAAAAATCGAACCGATGAAAATCACCAATGCAACAGCAATCGTAAGGAGTTTATGACCGATGGCCTTTTTCAAAAGCGCCCTATACTTCCCTTCAACATTCGAGAACGTTTTGTCGAAAGCTTTAAATATCTTTATTCGGCTTTTTACTTCTTTCTTTTCGGAGCAAGTGATTTTAAGAATTTTCGATGACAGCATTGGAACAACCGTAAGGGCTATAACCAATGAACTTAATAGGGCGAATGTAATTGTTAACGCCAATTCCCTAAAAATAATAGATGTTATACCTTCAACAAATACTATTGGCAGAAAGACAGCTACAGTTGTCAATGTTGATGCTATTACAGCCATCCCGACTTCTCCTGCCCCATCCTTTGCCGCATCAATTCTTGAATAACCCGCTTGCCTAAACCGATATATATTTTCCAAAACAACTATGGAATTGTCAACCAACATGCCCATTCCAAGAGCCAACCCACCAAGTGTCATAAGATTCAAAGTTATCCCGGAAAAGAATATGAGTGAAAATGTGGCTATTATGGAAACCGGGATAGATATTCCTATTATGAATGTGGATCTGATATTTCTTAAAAACAGATACAACACAAGTATTGCCAAAACTCCACCAATCAATCCGCTTTTTGATACGTTTTGTATTGATTTCTTAATGTATGTTGATTGATCGAAAACGTTTTCGATTCGCACCCCTTCAATTTCACCTTCAAGTTTTGAAAGTTCATTATTGACTTTGTCGGCAACATCCACTGTATTATAACCTGATTGTTTGAATATGTTGATACTGACACTCTGCTTACCATCTAGTTCATTTATCTTTGTAATTTCTTTTGGAATCAAAGATACTTCAGCGATATCGTTTAAATATATTTTGCTTCCATTCGGCAAAATAATTGGCAGGTCAGAAATTTCTTTTACAGATTCGAATTCCCCTATAGAACGCACAAGCAAATTCTTATCGCCTTTTTCTACAGATCCACCGGGAAGATTAAGGTTTTCCAAGCGCAACAAAGTGGAAATCGACGTCATGCTTAAACCATATCTATCAAGCTCCAATGGGTTCACCAAAACCCTTACCATGTCCTCGTAACCGCCTGATATGTCAACAGACGCCACACCATCGATGCGCTCCAAACGGCTCTTAAGCTTGTTTTCGGCTATAGACTGTATCTCGTCTATGCCTCTATCACTGCTTAGACCTGCAGTGATTATTGGCATTGCATTAGGGTCTATTTTAAAAACAAAGGGGCTGCTGGCATCCCCGGGTAAAAAATCCCTAATTAAATCCAGCTTTTCCCTCATCTGCATTGTTCCCGCATCCATGTCAGCCCCATAATCGAACTCCAAAACAACTACAGAACTTCCTTCGCTTGAAGTCGAACTGATTCTATCAACATTATTGACCGTTGCCATGGACTCCTCGACTGGCTCTGTTACCAAGGATTCTATCTCCTGCGGGCCAACTCCAGAATAATTAGTAATTACAAGTGCAACCGGCACTTCAATATCAGGATATAAATCTATAGACAGTTTGCTTAAGGAAACAAATCCAAGCGAAACCACAATCAGCATCATCATTATTACAGTGACAGGTCTTTTTACGGATAAATTAGATATTTTCAACTTATTCACCCCTTATGATTCGAACAGAGGACATATCCTTTACAAATTCCTGTCCGCTAACAATTATGTTGTCTTCGGCCTTAATGCCTGAAATAATTTCAATATATTCTCCATTGTCAATATCCACTTTAACCGTTTTATGAATAGCCTTTCCGTCTTCAACGACATATACAAAATACTCGGTTTCTTCCTGAATGACTGCATCTATTGGGAGCATGAATACCTCCTTGCGCTCATCGATTGCAAAATAAATCTGCGCGATCATTCCCGGTTTTATTAAATCATTATAATTAACTACCTGTATTTTCATCTTGTAAAGATTGGTCATAGCATTCGGCACAGGATTAACTAAACTCACCTTTGCATCCATCTTTTCATCTGAAATTACCGGTATGCGGAGTTGAATGTTTTTCCCAACAAAGACTTTGTTTATCAATTTTTCTGTTATATCCGCTTCTATCTGCAATACGCCGATATCGGTGATTACTACCGCAGGTTGCCCGGCAACCACAACGCCATTTTTCTCAATATTTAGTGCAGATACAATACCTGAAATCGGAGCCTTAACATATGAATCATTCAATTGATCTTGAAGTGCTCTTACCTGAGTATTAGAAACCGAAAGCTTCGCTTGTTCGTATTGCTGCTTGGAAACAGCTCCCTCCTCATATAATTTCGAAATTCTCTCAAAATTATTTTTCGCTGTTTCATAAGCCAACACAGCATCTTTGATTGAAGAACTCAATGTTCCATTGTCTAGAGTGAAAAGCAAATCACCTTTATTCACATAATCGCCCAATCCTATATTTAGACTCAAAACATCAGAAACTCCTGCAATTTTAGGAATTACGGAAATTTCATTATCTGCCTTTAATTGCCCTGAAATCACAATGTCTTGTGAAATATTCCCCTTCATAGCTTTAGAAACAACAACCGGAATTGATACTTCCTGTTCTTCAACCGTTATCTCTTGATTATTTCCACCGCAACCAGTTAACGATGCAATTATAATTGTCAGAACAACCGCTCCTGATATCATTTTTTTATTATTCATGTGTTTTCCTCCATCCTAATTTCCGACCGACCGGTCAGTATTCTAATCCTACTTCACCTTTTTATTTTTGTCAATCAAAAAGGACATCTATTTAGATATCCTTTTTGATTCGTTTAATATATTATTTATACACTTATGACTATAAAATACCCAATTCTTTTCCTGCTTCCTCAAAAGCCTTTACAGCTCTTTCAAGCTGTTCTTCCGTGTGTGCTGCAGTAACCATACATCGAACTCTTCCCGTACCGACAGGAACAGTAGGAAATACAATTGCCGAAGCGAAAACGCCCTTTTCCATAAGCTTTCTAGAAAACTCCATGGTTTTCGACTCGTCCCCAATTATAACCGGCGTTATTGGTGTCTGGCTGTGACCTGTATTAAATCCAAGCTTCCCAAGCTTTTCCTTAAAGAATCTTGCGTTTGACCACAATTTATCTGTATATTCGGTTGTTTCTTTCAATATTTTAAAGGCTTCAATTATAGCTCCAACTGCAGCAGGCGGAAGCGATGTGCTAAACAATATAGGCCTTCCTCTGTGGCTAAGCCATTCCTTCATGGTTTCACTTCCCGCAACATAGCCTCCAATAACACCTATCGCCTTTGAAAGCGTTCCTATGCTAAAGTCTATTCTTCCATGCATATTAAAATGGTCAACAGTTCCTCTTCCATTTTCTCCTAAAACACCGGAGCCGTGCGCATCGTCTACATAAGTCATCGCTTCGTATTTTTCGGCTAGCTCAACTATCCCGGGAAGATCTGCAATATCCCCATCCATGCTGAATACACCGTCTGTAATTACCAGTATGTTTTTATATTTATCCCTGTTGCTTTTAAGAACATCTTCCAAGCTATCCATATCGCTATGCTTGTATATTGTTTTGTCAGCCCTTGACAGTCTGCTTCCATCAATTATGCTTGCGTGATTGAATTCGTCTGAAACTATCAAATCGCCTTTTTCAGTAATCGCTTGTATCGTACCCGTGTTGCAATTGAAACCCGACTGATAAACCATGGCGGCCTCTTCACGCTTAAAATCAGCAATAGCCCTTTCCATTTCCTCATGGATATCCATATTGCCTACTATTGTTCTTACTGCTCCCGAACCGGCTCCATATTTTTCTACCGCTTCTATCGCAGCCTTCTTTAGTCTTGGATGGCATGCAAACCCCAAATAATTATTTGAAGATAAATTGATTGCGCATTTCCCATTGATTATTATTTCCGAACCATTCTCCGTGCTTAAAACCGGAAGCTTTCTGTAGACACCTTGATCCTTAAGTTCTTGAATTTTTTCCTTAAGAAATACTAACTCATGTACATTGCTCATATGCTCCTCCTTTTATGTATTTGTTGGCGGTGCTAATACATACGGGCCATAATAGGCTTTTATGTTAATATATCACATACATATTTATTTTTCATCACAATAATGGCTTAAAAGTTTTTCCATCTCAGCCAATCGCAAATCGTCCTTTTCTACTTTGGATTTTCCATTAATCCATAAAGCTGCTCTTATATTGTCAATTCTTAACATAGCCCACCATGCATGAGTTGCAACCATATATGAATTTGAAGCAGCAAGATCAAATGCCGCTTCAAAGGATTTACTGTCCCCTGTGCTTTTAAATCTGTTCCCAAGCAATATAAGCAGATTGCGTTTATAAACCGAATGACCCCTCCAAGCAAAGGCTGTTGATCCGTATTTGAGAGTAAAACTTTTCTTTCCTAAATTTAAATCCTTAAAAATATTATGGCGGCAAGCTAAAGGTTTTATTGCAACGCAATTGTATGGGCAAGCTTCCTGACAAATGTCACATCCATAAGCCCCCCCTATAATTTTTTCACGAATATCGTAAGGAATCTCTCTCTTTGACTGCATCCGTTCCGACAGGCACAGATTGCTATCTATCTTATATCCGTCTCCTATTGCCCCATTCGGACAAGCCTTAATGCAAAGCCTGCATTCTCCACAACCATCTATTATAGTTTTATTACAATAATCTTCACTATTGAATTTTTTTTTCATAAAAAGAGAACCTATTGTAAAAGAGGATCCCAATTCTCCGTTTATCAAAAGGCAGTTTTTACCATACCAGCCAAGACCAGCGCTATAAGCCATATACCTGTCCACCATAGGCCCGTTGTCTATATGAATGCCATAGCCTTTGGATTCATTTAATTCTAATTCAAGCTTCTCTGCTAGTTCTTTCAGTATTTCTCTATTTTTTTTGTGGTAATCCAAACCTTCGGCAAAAGAAGCGACTCCATAGGAGTCGTTATATTCAATATGCGCTTTCATTTTATATGGAAATAAGACAACCAAAATGCTTTTAGTTCCCACAAGGATTTCTTCCGGATTAAATCGTTTGTTCAAATCTCTTTCTGCAAACTCTGAATATTCTTTGCTATTTTTATATGGCTCCAAAAATTCTTTCCCGCATTCGATTATTTCAGGCCTAATAAGCCCATAGTTAAATATGCCATTACTGTGCAAACATTCCTTTATTCGGTCCATAAAAATCTCCTTGGATATTCTGCAAGCCATCATTTTGGAACTACAAGTGTTGAGACTGAGTAGTGCTTTAATTCACAATAACCTCGATCTTTTCTCCCATTTACAAATTCTTCTATGGATGCTTCTAAACGCCCCTGCAACAAATCAACTTCTTCCTCTGTTAAATAGCACTCTCTTTTATGTATAAGACTTTCCTCATTATTAATAAATCCGCTCTTTTCAATCGCATTATAGAAATCTTTTGAAATGCCATCAAATGCACATATATGTTTCCCACATAAAAATCCGTCTATGGATTCTCCATCCTTTATTAGAAAACTCTTATCGATTATAAAAACCTTTGCTGAAGGTCTATAAAACTTTTCAACTATTCCAAGTCTAACTTTTTCCTCTACCAATTCAAGTACTCCAACATTTAGCAGTTCCTTAATATGATAATTTACTTTTGCATGAGGTTCTCCCATGCAATCGGAAATTGTCTTCGCTGTAGCCTGTTTTCCCCCGAATGATTCAATAACTTCTATTCTGTATTTATTTGATATAGTCTTTATTTGTTCAAGTTCATTCAGTATCATGACTTCTTTCATGATTGACAGTCTCCTTTTAAATGATTTCCATAATAAAATAGGTTATATCATCTTCTATTTTCCCGCCATTGTCTTCCATTCGTTCAGCTATGTAACGGTCAATCGTCTCAATATCCTTATGCCTATTCGATTCTAATATATCAATCAAATCTGTCTGGCCAAAAACACAATTCTTTTGTTTGTCTATCAAACCGTCAGTATAAAAAATGACTCTATCTCCCTTTCGCAGATCTATTCTGCTGCTATAATACTCAGGTATATAAAAATCGCTGCATTTACAAATTGGAAATCCTTTGCTCTTATCAAGAAATACGTGGCCTCCATCATCTTTTATCAATATCGGATAACAATTCATGCCCCCGGAGCTATATGTCAGAATCTTGCTGTTAAAATTATAAGAAGCAAAAAATATTACCATATGCATAGCCGGCGGAAAATTCATTTTATTAAAGGCCTCATAAAAATGCGCAAGATTTCTGTGAGGCTTCAGCCCTCTATACCTATTGATAAGCCTTTCAGTCGATTTGACCGTATTTATACAAAACATCGTCATCAAAGCCGCCGATACTCCATGTCCTGAAACATCCAATATATACATCCCAATATTTTCTTCGTCTACTTTAAAGATATCGAAGTAATCTCCGCTAAGGTTCTCGCAAGGCATATATCTCGATACGAACCTTGTATCCCTAATCAGCAGATTGCTTTTGGGAAGCAACGACTGCTGTATTTCCTTTGCATATCTAATTTCATTCATTATGTGTTTGTTCGCTTCATTTTTCTTTTGCGTCTTCTTGTCAATTGCATTTTCCAGGTCCAAAGCATACCTCTTCATCCTTTCCTGGGCTTCCCGCATTTGTATCCATGGCAAATTTATATTGTAACTGAACAACGCTTTGAATATGAAAATCAAAGCAATAATTTTTATCGCATTAGTGTATATGCTCATTAATCCATAGTTTTGGCCCCTAATTACAAATATAACTTCATTAAATGAAAACATCATTATTCCAAACGCAGCTATTATGAAAACCCAATTCTTCATTCTCATTCCCGTTTTTGTGAAGTTAAAGGCTCCAATCATCTGCAAGGTAATAATCAATACTCCAGCAAATACAGATTTGGATCTCGTGTCTACAAGCATTGTTCCTGAATAAATCAAAATAAATACTGCACCAATAAAAACCGTCAGTATACTATTGATTATATTAATCCTTCCCGAATACTTCCTTTCTAAAGGCAGAAATGAAGATATTGTCAAAAGCAATGAGAAAACAAATTTGCCAACTATCCAATATGTGACAGTGGTGTGTGGAGATACATTTTTAAATATGACTGCAGTCCCTGCATATGAAATTGCATAAAAGCAATCCATAATCGCCAGGAATATGAAACCAGCATAAATATAAACCAGCCTGATTCTCTTCATCTGCAATAAAGAATAGTAACAATTTGCAGAAATCATTAATGTTATGGCTATACCCAAAAACTCCAAAATAAGATACCATGTCAATATGTTGTTTTGGTTCATTTGTCCAAATATATTTTCATCCATATTGATTCTCATAACTAAAAACTTATAAGAACCAATTAAAATGGCTAATAAAACAACATAAGCAATAATCATGCGATTTTCAAATTTCAAGTCCTTAGCGCCGCTTTTATCCATAAATCAATCTCCTCCTATTCATCAGATGTGGCAGCTTCCCCCGATAAATTCTCTTAAAATCGAATTCTTCAAAATATGGCATTCGTTATCTATTGGCAAGAAATTGCTTAACAGCTTGAGCAATCCCCTTGCTTCTGCATACTCCCTTTTCGTATCATCAATAGCCATTAAAAGCGGTTCGACATGTTTCTTTAATACAGCCAATTCATACACTAGCGCAGAATTGAACATTACATCGGCTTCTTCCTGAAATGGGAAAATATTATGTTCCTCCCCATCCCTAACATTCTTCCACATGGCAATTGTCTTTATTGCATCATGTCCTCTGTACCTGCTGTCACGGACTATCCTTCTGATAAGTCTTGCATCAGACGTCCGTACTCTGTTGTGGTTGTCAATATTTAGCTGTGTGAGTGCACTTATATATATTTTAAAAACTTTGTCTCTTGATATTTCAGGCAACAGCAAATTGTTCAAACCATGAATTCCCTCCACTATTATAGGCTGGTCTTTATTGATTTGCAGCCCTTCAATGGAATATTTTCGGTTCCCTTTTATAAAATCAAAAATAGGCAATATAACCGAATCTCCGTCAATTAATTTTTTCAAGTCTCCATTGAATCCTCTAATGTCCAACGAATCAAGTGATTCAAAATCATATGAGCCATCGGGTTTCTTTGGAGTTTTTTCACGGTCAACAAAGTAGTTGTCAGTTGAAAGCGTAAGCGGTTTCAACCCGAGAACTCTCAGCTGAATAAAAAGTCTTTCGGCAAAGGTTGTCTTGCCAGAGGAAGACGGCCCCGCTATCATTATTACGCGGGCATTACGTTCATTTATCATGTCCGCTATATTCGCTATCTTCTTTTCATGCAGGGCTTCTGAAATGTGAATAATTTCACCGCTATTACCGTTTTTAACAATGCGATTAAGGTTTGCAACATTGGCAATATTAAGTATATCTCCCCATGATTCTGTTTCGTCAAAAATTGCAGATAGTTTTTTATGGTCTCCAAAGGCCGTAATGATTGAAGGATTCTCTCTATCAGGCAATTGAATAACAAGTCCTCTTCCATGTAAGAATATATCAAAAATATTTAGGTAACTCGTATTCGGAACCATGTACCCATAAAAGTAATCCAAAAGCCAACCGCATCTATAAACACCTACTTTGTTTTCCGTAGAGTATTCTAAAAGCTCTTTCTTATCATTCATACCGATTTTTTCAAATAAATTTATAGCCTCGTTTTTCGTAAGAACCGAAAGAGTCAACAGCTCTTTTTCTTTAATTATTTTCAGCATTCGGTTTTTAATTTTTTCAACCATGAGTTGATCGATTATCTCTTTTGTTTTGATTTCGCAGTATATCCCTTTGCCAAGAGAATGTTCAATATAAACCTTTGCGTCTTCAACTATTTCTCTCGCCGCCCTTATAAACACAAAGCTAAGGCTTCTTTGATAAACCTTTTGTCCATCCGAATCTCGAAGATCCGAAAATTCTATTTTTGCATCTTTATTAATCTGATAATTGAGGTCTCTGAAATGGTTATTCACTCTTGCAGCAAGCGGTTTATACTCAAACGAACCCAGTCGCGGAATCATTTCCACTAATCTGATTCCCTCTTCAAATTCATATTCTGCATCTTTGAAATTCACCTTTACCATCTTCATGCAAGAACCCCCCTTAATCAACACTACCTATTTCATCAAATGGGAAAAGTCTTACTATTACCTTACCCCTAATCATTTCCAGATTTACCGGACCCACACGAGAATCCCTGCTATCCATACTTTTTTCACGATTGTCTCCCATTACAAAAATCTTTTCGCATGGAATCGTTAAATTCAAATCTCCTCTAGTAAAACTCCCGTTTATATACGGTTCATCAATTTCTACATCGTTCACATATACCCTTCCGCTTTCAATCACCAAATGGTCTCCCGGAACTGCTATAACCCTTTTTATAAGATCCTTTTCCTTTCCATCTTCGGTTAGCAAATGGGACTTGAAAACCACAATATCCCCCCTCGACGGTTCTTCCAAAGTATATGGGATTTTATTTATTACAAGATAATTGTTCGGTTCCAAGGTTGGATACATCGAATACCCCTTTACCAATGTCGGCCTTACAAAAAGCGTTATCAGGAATGCTATTGCTATTGACAAAAGGATCGTCTTCACCCATTCCATAATTTCATGTGTCATTTATTTTTTCCCTTTCTTGTTTTCAAGTTTCTTAATAAAATCGTTAAGCTCTCTGTTTTCACATGCAAATGTTTGCCCTTCAACCACCATTTTATAAGCATGTAAGAGCTGCGTGGAAATGCCGTATTTCTTGGCTCCTCCGTATTTGGTATCACCTACTACCGGATGTCCTATCGAAGCCATTGAAACTCTTATTTGGTGTGACCTGCCTGTAAGCAGCTCTACTTCCATAAGAGTATATTTTTCAAACCTTTTTAAAGGTATATATTTTGTATGGATTTCTTTTGCATCTGAATTGCATTTTTCACTAGTTAGTTTAACCTGATTTTTGCCACGGTCTTTTTCTAAATATCCAATTACCTCTCCCGAACTGTCCACATCTCCTTCTACTATTGTAAGATAGAATTTCTTAAAAGCCCTCTGTCTCATCAATTCATTATACTTCTTCACAGCCTCATAGGTCTTTCCGAAAAGTACAAGACCGCTTGTGTTCTTATCAAGCCTCTGTATAGGTGCCGGTCTAAATGTTCTTGAGCAACAGTCTGCAAGGTATGCAATCGCCTTGCTTGACAATGTGTTAGCATATTCTTTGCTGTCCGGATGTGTAAGAAGTCCTCTTGGTTTATTCAAAACCAATATTTCATCATCCTCATAAACTACATCAAGTCCCGATGAAACGGCATCGGTCTCCTTTTCTTTAATCACAAATTTTTCCAATATTTCTTCGTTTAAATATATCTGTATTATGTCGTTTTCTTTGATGAAAGTCTCAGGAGATGCCTTTTTCCCATTTAATTTTATCACCTTTTTTCTCAACAGCTTGTATATATTCCCTCTTGTAGTATTTTTGTAAATTTTGAGCAAATAGCGATCTATCCTTTGCTCAGCCTCATTTTTCTGTACTATTATATCCTTCAATTGCACACATCCTCTTCTTAATAGGTTCTTTCTATTCTTATTGTATAATATTTTTTTTTCATATAAAATACTTTTATGATAAATTTTTATTACAAATAAGTAATCTCTATATATATGAACAGCCAACTATGTTATTCTAATTTTGGAAAGGCGGTAGATAAACATGGAAAAATTAAAGGATATTTTGTACGATATAAGCGATATTTTGCTGGCGCTTTTTATAATAGCGATTATGGCAACAGTAATTTCATGGAAATTTGCAGGTTCTTTTGTCGGAAACGCGAGTGTGCCGGATCGTCATGAAGAAAGCTCTTCATTCCAACAGATAGATCAAGAACCATCAGAAACAAAGCCGGCTGTCGAGGAACCCAGTATTGAGGAACCCAGTATTGAAGAACCCAGTATTGAAGAACCCAGTATTGAAGAACCCAGTATTGAAGAACCCAAGCCTGAGCCCGAGCAAACCGTTATCTATACAACCGTAAAAATACCTTCCGGCAGCACAGGTGTAGGCATCGCCGGAATCATTAAGGACGCCGGCATCATAAATAGTACTACCGATTTCATCAATCGCATTGAAGCCCGCGGCATGAGCGCTAAACTGCAAAGCGGCTCGTTCAAAATAGGCTCCGACAAGTCTTTGGATGAAATAATCAATATCCTAACTGGACAATAGAGGGATATATCTAAAGGACATTTAAATTTTAGGCAACAAACAATAAAAAACAGCACTCATGACGAATATCATGAATGCTGTTTTTCTATATGGAAATCATCCCTGCATTCTCCAATGCTTGTTATACATATTTTTTAGAGAACCGCCTTGCCCTTTCCCCCATCCCAAGGGGTATCCCTCGACGCAGACAAGATGCCATCCTTTGCAGCATTTTGTGCCCAGTGTTTCACCTTTTAGATATTTCAATACATCAGGATTTTCCATATCCAAATCAATTGTGTTCAGTACCTGCCGTTTTTCAAGCCCCATAGCCAAAGATTGCGAAGGAATGAACCTTCCGTTATTGACTTCACCTATGTACCATCCGTTTCGCACATATTTGAGCCCACTAAGGTTCAAGCTCTTTTCCGGGCGAACATATACCTTGTTTTCAAAAAAAACGATTCTCTCTATACTTTCTTCAAATCCTGTGATATTTTCCTCAACAAAAGACATTACTGCTTCCATACTACTTTTACCACATGGCACTTTGCCATTTTCCCGTGTTGTCATTTTCGGCTCATCGTTCTTCCGGCAATATATTGAAGCCATAAAATGGCCCTCTCCACGGTGTCTATGCGGCCATATTCTGCCAAATCCCGAAGCATCGGCATTTCCATCGCATGTCAATTCATCCGATATGTTCCACGTAGCCGGAATTGTCCCCATTTCAAATTCATCGCTTTTGTTTACAAACTCCGATACTATTTCTTCGTTCTCGATTCTTCCGAATGTGCATGTCGAATAAGCCATTTTACCGTCTTTTTTAAGCATACGGCCAGCAGCACATATTATTTCTCTTTGAACATCTGTGCACATATCCCCTTCATATTTTCCCCAGCTTTCGACCGCCTTAGAGTCCCTCCGAAACATTCCTTCTCCCGAACACGGTGCATCGACGAGGATGCAATCGAAAGCAGATTTCCATCTGCCGGCAATTTTTATGGGGTCTTCATTTAAGATAATCACATTCCTTATTCCAAACCATTCCATATTTCTAATCAATGCTCGTACACGCTTTGGATTTATATCATTGCATACCAATAGTCCACTATCCTTCATCATTGCTGATAATTGCACAGACTTGCCTCCCGGAGCAGCGCAAAGATCCAAGACCACATTCCCCGGTTTTGGTTTCAGAATATTTGCGGGAGCCATTGCAGAAGGTTCCTGAATGTAATACAGTCCCGCATGGTAGAGCGGATGCTTTGAAGGTTTGCACTTTTCAGCGTCGTATATGAAACCGTTATCATCCCATGGAATAGTTTCTAGTTCAAATGGACATATTCTCAAAAATTCGTCCCGGGTAATTTTTTTAGTATTGATCCGTATTCCATGAAGCGGTTCCTCATTATATGTTTTTATGAAATCTTCATATTCCGATTTTAGGTCGTTTTTTATTCTCACTCGAAATTTATCCGGCAAATTCATATGGCAACCTCTTCTTCCTATATTATTATTTTACAATATATCACAAATAGCTATTGCTATGTAGATATATCCAATTTATAAGTATATAATTATATTGGGAATAAACAAATATCTACTGCATACAAAGGAGGGGCTAACATGCCTTTAGTTACATCCACCGAAATGTTCAAACGTGCATATGATGAAAAGTATGCCGTTGGAGCCTTTAATGTTAATAACATGGAAATCATCCAGGGAATCGTACAGGCAGCTGCAAAAGAAAACGCACCATTGATTCTTCAAGTATCTGCTGGCGCAAGAAAATACGCGCGTCCGGTTTACCTCAAAAAATTGGTTGAGGCAGCCATCGAAGACACCGGCCTTAACATCGTGCTTCATCTTGACCATGGCGAAGATTTCGAAATTTGCAAGCAATGCATCGATGACGGATTCACTTCCGTAATGATTGACGGCTCTAAACATCCGTTCGAGGAAAATATAATTCTTACAAAAAGAGTAGTTGAGTATGCGCACGACAAAGGCGTTGTTGTTGAAGCCGAGCTCGGAAAACTTGCCGGCATAGAAGACAGCATTAAAGTTTTAAGCAAAAACGCTACATTCACTGACCCCGACGAGGCTGTTGACTTCGTAGAAAGAACCAAGGTCGATTCGTTGGCTATAGCTATAGGAACAAGCCACGGGGCTTATAAATTCAAGGGCGAACCAAACCTCGATTTTGAGCGTCTAGAAACCATAACCAATCTGCTTCCAGGGTATCCATTGGTTCTTCACGGTTCCTCGACTGTAATTCCGGAATTCGTTCAAATGTGCAATGATTACGGTGGCAACATACCCGGCGCAATGGGCGTTCCGGAACCAATGCTAAGGAAAGCGTCCAAGCTTGGCGTATGCAAAATAAATATTGACACCGACCTTCGTTTGGCCATGACAGCCGCCATCCGAAAATCATTCGTTGAAAATCCGGATGTTTTCGATCCCAGAAAGTATTTAGGCCAAGGAAGAACGGCCATCGAAGAGATGGTATCCCGCAAAATTAAAGATGTTCTTGGATGTAGCAATAAAGCTTAGTAATAATATATAATGATTATAATATAAATAATTGACTCAACTTTCGCAGGCGAATATTAACTTCAAACCCTTGAAAATTAAATACTTATAGTACATTTAATTTCTATATTGACATAAAAAATGCACCCAAGTTTGATAAAATGTAAGTGTCAAACAAACATTACAAACAGAAAGG
>JAENWJ010000007.1 GCA_016649995.1 Peptostreptococcaceae bacterium | reverse complement strand
TCTTTCTTAATAGATTTTAAAAATACGACTAAAAAAGCTATGAAAGTAGATATTTCAAGTCAAGTATTACAATGGATTGATGCTCAACCCAGTTATATCAAAGTATTGCTGGGTGAATTTAAGTGCGAAAGTTGAGTAATTGATTGTTTAAGTAAACAAACGAGTCAGCAATAGCTGACTCGTTCTTTTTTATATAAACTCACAAAACACGTTTTGCTTAAATACCGAATTTAAAAGCATCTATTAATGCTAATTATGCAATTGACATATAAAAAACCCATGGCTGGACAGGGGAGATATCGTCCAGCCATGGGTTGTGTTTCCAATATATAATCTTTATAAAACTTTTTATTCTTTATTTAACGAACGTGTCTACGATAATGTCATTTATATCAATTTCATTTTCAAGCATCCCGTTTTCAATAAGAAATTCCTGTGTTTTTATTAGGTCATCTATATCCTTATCGCTGATTTGCGGATTGAAATCATACCATGCATACATCGTTTTTACAGCCTCGACATCTATGTTTGTTTCTTCAGCTGTAATGGCGAATGTATCCTCAGGATTGTTTTTCATATATTCAAGACTTTTACTATGCACATCCATATATGTATCCACAATTTCCGGATAATTTTCAATCATATTACCACTTGTCGCTATGACAATTGTAGCATCTAGCAGACCTTCTCCGGTTTCTATTACCCTGTTACCGTCTTCAATGGCTATTGTGACTGCAGGACCTGCGACTAGTACTGCATCCGCGTTTCCTGAAGAAAGCGCCGCCATTCCATCACCTATCCCCATGTTTATAAATTCAACATCGTCCATAGTCATACCATTTTCAACCAAAGCAGCTAAAAGCAACTGGTGAAGTATGGTTCCCTTTGGTCCTACTATTTTCTTGCCTCTTAAATCATTTATTCCGACAATCGAATCGTCCTTGGCCATGATAGTAAAAGCTTTTGGCGCCCTGCTATAAATGCCGATAATTTTCACATCAACACCATTTGCCGCCGCTAATATCGCAGAGGTTCCTCCGAGAGCGTTACAGAAGTCTAATGAACCCGACGCGAGTGCTTCGGTCATCTTGGAACCTTGAGTGATTTCCGGGAAAGCCACTTCGATATTCTTTCCGACAAAGGTATCTTCAAAAAGCATTTTATTCTTTTCAATGATTGATGGAACATTAAGCGGCAATTTCACATAGGAAATATTCACTTTTTCCTTTTGCGGCACTTCTGCAACATCTCCCGCTCCGCTTGCGCAGCCCGACATAACAGTCATAACCATAATCAGCAATGCAATAAATAATGATATTTTTTTCATAACACCCTCCATTTTCCCCTGATAATTTCAATTTACACCGATTTTGTCCCTACTGTCCCCCTTTTCACATTTTTTATAGAGCAACTGCAATGCTATCTTTCGAGGCCATGATGGAATTCATTGTTTTTTCTCTAAGCCTCGCAAACTTTGCAGAATATATGTCACGGGGATAGTTTTCCCCAATCACAATCACGTCAAGTATTTTACCCTTGTCTATTACAACAAGTCTTTGACCCATATAGAGAGCTTCGTCGATGTCATGGGTTACGAATACGATTGTTTTTTTACATGTCTTGAAAATATGTATCAGTTCATCTTGCAGAATTCTTCTATTGTATGCGTCAAGGGCCCCCAAAGGCTCATCCATCAGTATTACATCCGGTTCATAGCAAAGGGTTCTACCCAACGCCGTTCTTTGTGCCATTCCGCCTGATATTTGGCTTGGATATGCATCTTGAAACTCCTCCAAATCCAATATCTTAAGATATCGGTTTACTATTTCTTCTACCTTTATCTTGTCTTTTTCACATTCCAACGAGAATGCCATATTCTGCTTAACCGTCAGCCACGGCATAAGACGCGGTTCCTGAAAAACTATAGATATTTTAAGACACTTGTCGCTTTTGCTCCCATTTTCCATATAGGAAACTTCCCCGCCAGTTTTTTCTTCAAGACCGCATAGAATTCTCAGCAACGTTGTCTTTCCGCATCCACTTTTTCCAATGATGGTAGTAAAACTTTCCTTTTCAATATTCAAGTCAATACCTTCAAATACAGGTATTGCTCTATTTCTAAGCATAAAAGTCTTTGATAAGTTCCTTATTTTTATCCCTGTCATGGTTTATGTCCTCCCATTTTAAAAATCTGTCTGTAGCCTTGAAGAAAATGTAATCGATACCGTAGCCCAATGCTCCAATTACTATTATTCCAACAAAAATGATATCGATCCGAGACAATTGCTCTGCTTCTATTATCATATAGCCAATACCCGAAGAAGCCGCAATAAGTTCAGCTCCCATTAGTGACCTCCAGCTGTATCCAAGCCCCAGCTGCATGCCTGATAAAATAGAAGGAAGCGCCTGTGGAAGAATTATTTTTACGAGCGTTTGCCACTTCGTGAATCCGTAGGTTTTTCCCACTTCAACAAGTCCATTGTCACATCCGGCAATTCCACTTACTGTGTTTATGAAAATGGGGAAGAATGTCGCCAATATAATTACCGCAATCTTAGAGATTTCTCCTATTCCAAACCATAGTATGAGTAGCGGTATCATTGCTATCGGGGGAATATGCCTTACAAATTCCAAAGATGGCGATAGATATTCGTATGTTTTTTTGTTCAAGCCAACCAATATGGCCAAAGGAAATGCGATTGAAAATGTTAAAACAAAACCCGCAAGAACCCTAAAAAGACTTATGCCCAGATGCTTTGCGAGTATCCCTTTTTTTGTAAGCGAAATTCCCGTTTCAAGTACCCTCATCGGGTGCGGTACTATGTATGAATTGAACCACCCTAGTTCGGAGCCTACCGCCCACAATAGTATTAGGGCAAGTGGAAAAACAAAGCCTCTATATTTTTTCATCGTTTCTTTCCCCTTCTGCCTGTAATAAAAACACAAATATAAAAGCCTCCCAAAAGGAAGGCTGCATGGTCGATTGACACATAGGCATTTTTTTCTGCCTTATGCGAAACGATATGTCCTACTCCCTTTCCGAATCAGAATTTTCTTTTTCGTAAGGTCATATTTTTATTTGTCCAAATCCACAAAGAAAAAACTCGGTGATTTTGGAACTTTCAACTTCGTTAACATATTATCAACTTTTAGGCAAAATGTCAACTCACCTTAACTCTGTTTTTTCATCCTCAATAATTATATAAGCTCCTATCATTTGTTCCTCAAAAGCCACGACTCAGGGCAACACTCGGCACCTTTTCCCTTTTAGGCCAATCCTTTTCAAAACAAATAATCGGGCTTAAATATGAGTTTTATCTGAATGATCCTTCACAAGTACCCGAAGAAAAACTCAAAACACGCATAATGATTTTGCTTGCATAGCCAATTCCAATAAAGTTTTGTTTACTGTTAAAAAAGGGACGATTCGAGAAAAATATTCTCGAATCGTCCCTTTTAAAATTACTTTACAATCCTTAACAATTATTATCCCAAGAACTGCTCCATGTCTTCATCTACACTGCCTATTCCGTTTATTCCAAAGGTCTCAACAAGCACTTTTGCAACATTCGGTGAAAGGAAAGCTGGAAGAGTCGGTCCAAGCTTGATATTCTTGACTCCAAGGGATAGAAGAGCAAGCAACACTATTACCGCCTTCTGCTCATACCATGCAATATTGTAGGCAATCGGCAATTCATTAATATCATTCAGTTCGAAGATTTCTTTAAGCTTAAGTGCGATTACAGCCAATGAGTAGGAGTCGTTGCACTGTCCTGCATCAAGAACTCTCGGAATTCCACCGATATCTCCAAGCTTCAATTTGTTGTAGCGGAATTTTGCGCAACCCGCAGTTAATATTATTGTGTCCTTCGGTAATTTCTCGGCGAAATCAGTGTAGTAGTCTCGCGACTTCATTCTGCCATCGCAACCGGCCATTACGAAAAACTTCTTGATTGCTCCGGACTTCACAGCTTCAACAACCTTGTCAGCCAATGCGAAGACTTGCGCATGCGCGAATCCGCCAACGATTGTTCCGTTTTCGATTTCGATTGGTGGATCCAATGTTTTTGCCTGCTCGATTATCTCGGAAAAATCTTTCATTCCGTTTTCGTCCGGCACAATGTGCGTGCATCCCGGATATCCGGCTGATCCAGTTGTATAAATTCTTTCTATTTGATCAGCTTTTGGTGGAACAATACAGTTCGTTGTGAACAAAATCGGTCCATTAAAGGTTGTAAATTCTTCCTTCTGCTTCCACCACGCATTTCCGTAGTTTCCAAAGAAATGGTCATACTTCTTGAATGCCGGATAGTAGTTGGCAGGCAACATTTCACCGTGAGTATACACATCTACTCCCGTACCTTTCGTCTGTTCCAAAAGTTGCTCCATGTCTTTCAAGTCATGGCCGGTGATAAGAATTCCCGGATTTTTTCCTACGCCTATGTTTACTTCTGTTATCTCAGGGTTGCCATATGCGCTCGTGTTGGCATCATCCAAAAGAGCCATTACATCTACGCCAAATTTGCCTGTTTCAAGTGTCAATGCAACCAATTCGTCAACACTCAATGTATCATCCAATGTTGATGTCAAAGCTTTCGTTATGAAAGAATAAACGTTTTTATCTTCCTTGCCCAGATTGGATGCATGCTCGGCATAAGCCGCAATTCCCTTAACCCCGTAAATTATTAATTCTCTGAGAGAACGAACATCTTCATTCTCAGTAGCCAAGACACCCACTTGAACCGAATCCGCCTTAGCCTGCATTGCAGATGCAGAATCAGCCGTCCACCTTGCGGCATCGTGCAAACCCTTGAGTTCGATACCCTTTGCGCTTATTTCTTTCTTCATTTCTTCTCTTAATGCAAGACCTGCTTTTATTTTTACTCTAAACATCTCATCATCAAAATTGGCATTCGTGATTGTCATGAAAAGCCCTTCCATCGTGAAATGGTCGGCAGCATGGAATTTAAGACCTGCTTTTTCCCCTTCTACCTTCACTAAAGCGATTCCTTTAAGTGTATAAATAAGTAAATCCTGAAAATTTGCAACATCTTCCGGTTTGCCACACATACCCTTTATTGTACAACCCGTTCCTTTTGCTGCTTCTTGACATTGATAACAAAACATGCTCATTTTAATTCCTCCTTTTTTTTATAAATGCTATTGATTATACATTCAGCATATCGCAACCTTGAAAGCATTTCAGTATCCTATGTTACAAATCGAACTAATAATCTTTTCCAGCCGCTTTTACATTTTCAGGATCGAAAGCATGACATGGCGTTACCCCATGCACCGATCCGCAATGTGAACACTTGCCCTCAAAAGTACTCATCTCAAATGTCTTATTGCACTCTCCGCATACTACATTAAGCGGCATTGGCATATATTGATTCGAAAAACCCATCATTCTCACTTTGTCTACAGTTTGCTTCCCATTTTCAAAACTCCCGCTACATCCATCATGCATTTTGCATAACCTCTTCCCATTCCATGTTTTCCAATATTTCGCCTTTTCTTAGACTCGTTCTGAGATCATTTACAATTTTATCCATTTTCTCCAACTCCACCAGCATCCCTCTTTCTTCCTTGCTGGTTTCGATGACATTTGAGATTCCTCCATTTTTAATTACTATCCTCTTTCCCGCCATCAAAGCAAGACTTGGATCATGTGTGGCCATTAGAACTATCTTTTCTTCGCTGACAAGAAGATTAAGAGCTTTTTTCCTGTCTATGCCGGCATTTTCTATTTCATCGATTAAAACAATCGGAGAAGTGCTCAGTATGGCAGTATCAGCAATCATAAGCGCTCTGGACTGACCTCCGCTTAAGCTCGTAATAGGCGTATCAAGATTAAAATGCTCGCCCGCCAAATAATTGGCCGCATCTATTATCCTTACAATGATTTCCTCTTCATTTTTAACCATCCTGCTTTGTGCGTGCAGCCCTATGAATTCTCTTACAGACAAATCCATTACAAAATTCATGTTTTGGGATAATTGCGCAACAAGCTTGTTTGAAGATGAAAATCTCCATTTGCTGTCGGGAATTTTTCCGTTGATGGTAATTTTTCTTTCCGTTGGCGTATCTTTGTTGGCAACCCATTCTATATCTGCCAGAAGGCGACTTTTCCCCGAGCCGGTGGCACCGACTATTGAAACTATTTCACTCTTGTTTATTGTAATCGTCTCGAAATTCTCTTTGTTTCCGTCTTTGTCTCTCCCTGCGGCAATTGTCAAAGAATCAACCTTCTCTTCGTCTGTTATACCCAAAAATTCAAGTGTTTCTTCAATATAGACCGTGAAATCCGTTTTTATTTTTTCGATGTCTATTGCCCAATCCTCAATTTCCTCCTCACTAAAGTGACCAAGATATTGCTCTAAAGTGCTGTCTTCATGTCCTTCGATATCCAAATTATTGTTTTCAAAAAACGAAACGGAAAACGGATATTTGTTTTCAATTTCACTTATTTTCATCTTTTCAATATACCTCATATTAGTCATCGCTATCACTCAACTTGATTTTTCTGATATTCCCCATCTGATAATCATCTCCAATTCTTTTTTCTCCAAGACAATACGAACAAAGTGCAGACGGCATCGAGAACCTCAGTTCTTTTCCCTTTACCGTTTCAATATCTTCCTTCTCATCGTAAAGCAATGTGCTGAGTTCAAACGCACCCTGACCTGTCAATCCGTTAATGTGCATCGTTATCGCCTTTGGATTTACCGAATGAACTTTTGAAGCAAACACTTCCCTTTCCGCCTGTGAAACTATGTCGCCCTTCGTTATCACAACAATATCCGCCGTCTTAAGCATTGGCCCGATTTTTTTCGGCGTATTTATACCGCTCAGATTATCTATTACGCATACGGCTTTGATGTCTTTTATATAGGGCGAACATCTGTTGCAAAGTCCCGCACTTTCTGTTATTAGCACATCCAGTTCTTCCTTTCTGCCCCATTGCACTACCTCTTCTATATTGCTCACAAAGTAATGGTCAGGACACAAAGACCCGGATAAGCCTTTCTTAACAGGAACTCCCGCATTTTTATAAAGTATGTCGTCGTCCGTATACAGGCAATCGAATTTGACTACGCCCACCTTCAAACTTCTTTGATGCAAGGCACGAATCGTCTTAAGCACTATCGATGTTTTTCCTGATGACGGAGGTCCCGATACGGTTATCAAATTCATGATTTCACCTCATTGACCGCTTCACTAAAAAGCCTCTCGCATTTTACAAGCATTCTCCCTATATCGTTGTTCTTGATGTACTCCCATCCCAACCACATGTATTTATTCTCATTTGAAATCATATTATCAACCTCCGGATTCACGCTTGGGAATCTTCCATTGTGCGACAATATATCCCCAACCTCTTTTGAAGAGAAAAAATCCACAAATGGTTGCAGTTTTTCTTTTTTATTTCTTTTGCTAAGCATGAATATCGGACTGATTATGGCGCCGTCTTTGGGCCATACGGCTTTCATCGGCCCCCCGTTTTTAGTCATCTTGGTAAAGAAGTAAGGCATTATTGTAACAATGGGCTTTTCCGATTTCTTTATGTGCGACTTTACCATCTCCGAAGGATGCATGCTTCTCAAAAGGCTTCTGCCCAGCTTTTTTACACCTTCTTCTCCGTATCTGTTATTTATATTCAGCAATATGGCATTAAACAAATCAAAATCCCCTATAGGCAGGCTAACCTTGTTTTCGAATTCCTCCCCCAATATTTCTTCCCAGCTTGAAGGCATTTTTCTGCCGCCCAGCTCTTCCGTGTTTATAAGAAATACAGCCGGCACTACCCCTATCATTGAATACTGTCTGTCAGGATCCTTCAAGCTTATACTTTCATTATTGAAATCCTTATTGTAATTCTCATTACCGGTAATGTCTTCAAATACATTTTCAGCCTTGTACTTGCCGATAAGGTCCTTATCGAAGAAAAGGTCAAAACCTGCCGATATGAAGATGTCTGCCAGCACATCGTCGGAATCGGCATTTTCCAAAGATTTCTTGAGCCAATCGACGCCCATTGAGGCGGCCTTCAATTCATATCCTACGGTGGCATTTATTTTATCATCGTTTTCTTTCATCCACTCTTGAAATGCCTCCATAAGCGGAACCCTTACGGGACAAGGCAATACACCCTCAATTCTGACATCGGCATCTTTCGAAGCTCCGTTTGACTCCAATACCTCATCTTGACTATTTTTGCCGGTTTCAATGATATCCACCAACTGGTTTTCGAAAATTTTCGCGTTTATCTTTTTCATCTTCAGTGCCGCTTCCAATGTGATTGATTTTCCAATTGTATTTCTTTGCTTTTCATCTTTTATGTTTTCAAAGCCTATGGAAACAAGCAAATCGATTGCCTCCTCATGCTTTTCTGTAACATCAAACAATGTATCACTCAAATTAAAATATTTATTGTCCATTTTTTCACCTCTTCAATTATTTTCGTTTGCGTTTCCGCGTGATTCTGTGTCATTGTAACATCCGATCGATCTTATTTCCGTATCCTATGTTACGAGAGAAACAATAAAAAGCGACTAATCAGGTGAAATATTCACCTGATTAGTCGCTTTTTATTCTAAATAAATTCAAATATTCATTTTTATAGTCTCGATATCCATTATTTGAAATGTCGCCTTGTAAAAATCAATTATCCCCTCATCCCTCATTTTAATCATTTCCCTCGACAACGAAGGCCTGGAAACGTTCAGATAATCGGCCAATTCCTCCCTGTTGTATGAAATCATGAACCTGTTGCTTCCAGACAGTTTATGCTGCTCCAACAGAAAGGAGCTTATTTTAGTCCGTATGCTTTTCATCGCAAGATACCTGATTTTCTTGTCCAGCCCAAGAGCCTTTTGCGAAACGATTTTTAACATGTTTTGAATCAGAATGTGGTGCCCTATGCACATGTTTCTACAATGTCCGATTATTCTTTCTGGTGTAATGAATAAAACCTTGCAGTCCGTTGCCGCTATAACAGTAACTCCCCATATTTTGCTGTTTGAAAATGCAAATATTTCTCCGAATATGCTATTGGCATTCAGCTTTGTCATAATAACCCTTTCCCCGGCCGCATTGTCTTTTGTAATGGTTACTTCACCCTCGATGACAACGCCGACTCCCGTGAATGGGTCGCCTTCCATAGCTATATATTCTTTTTTTTGATAGGTTTCAATTTTGGGATTGAAACACATCAGCATGCTGTTAAGTTCATCTTTTTCTATATTTTGAAACAGTTCTACATTTTTTAATGAATCCAACCATTCTGTGTACATAAAAACTCCTTTGAATTATATCCTCAAAAGCCATACAGCAACTGCCAAGGCTATCGCAGACCATATGAAAAAGAAAATCACCATTCTGTTTAATGCAACATTTCGATTAAAAATTGTTCTAACCTATAATATCCTTTACTCGTCCCACTATTCCGTCTTCAAGCATTACCTTAATGCCATGAGGATGATTTGGAGATTTTGTGAGCAATCTCTGCACAATGCCGTCTGTCAGTTTTCCCGAACGCTGGTCTTGCTTTTGAACTACTCTTACAGCCATTCCAGGCTTTATGTTCGTACGCTTAGTACCATCCAAAATATCGCACCTCTTTCCTTATTGTTAACACAACACTAAATATCCCTTGTTTTGACCGTTCCCAATATTTCCATCGCCTCTTTATATCCGGGATAGACCTTCCCGACCAGGCGCCAAAACGATCTGTCATGATTCATATGTACAAGATGGCAAAGTTCATGTACAACCACATAGTCAATCACGTCCATCGGATATGCCATAAGCCTCCAGTGAAAGGTCAGATTCCTCTTTGAATTGCAGCTTCCCCATTTCACAAGGCTGTCCTCTATTGCGAATGACCTATATTTCACCTTAAATCCGGGCTGGTAGAATCTCAGTCTTTCCTCAATCAATTTTCGGCTTGCTCTTTTATAGAACAGTTTTATGGCCCCGGCAATATCGGTTTTCTCATCATCTTTGGGCAAAATGCAGATAAATGCCTCTCCATCCCACTCGACTGTAGTTTTCTTTGCCGATGCATCAACCTTTGTGTATAAAGGGTAAGCTTTCCCCAAATAATAGCATTGACTGTTAGTTTGTTTTTTCATCATATCCATCCCGTCGCTAATAAACGCGCATCCAAAATATCGGATTTATCAATAATATTCAACGAATTGAATTTTAAAGTTCTTCTAGAATATATATCATATTTTGATTTCAGACAATGATTTGACGACGATTGTTAATTAATAAAAAAATCGCCTCAAGCTTTAATTAACCGCGAGACGATTTTCTGATGCATGATAAATTCTTTTTTAATTGGAAATCCTTTTAAAATATAAAACATCCCGAATAAATATATACAGTATTGACATGTATCGAGTATTGATATATGGTATATCCATACTCGATATGCGGAGGTAAGCAATGGCGAGAAAACAGCTTCAGAACCTAACCGAACCAATGTATTATATTCTTTTAAGTCTACTCAGTCCCATTCATGGATACGGAATAATGAAGAACATAGAAAAAATGACCGAAGGCAGTGTAAGAGTTGGCCCCGGAACGCTGTATTCCCTCTTGTCCCGATTTGAAAAAGAGGATATTGTTGTTAAAACATTGGCGGAAGAAGGCAAAAAAAACTATGTATTAACTGACAAAGGCATGGAAATTCTAATGAAGGAACATACACGACTGAAAAAACTGGTTTCAGACGGCGATATGACATTGGGGGGATGGAAACAATGAATAGTAATATAAAAAAGCAGCTCTTTTTCACTTCAATAACAGAATACAAAACACTGGAGAAGCGTCTTGAAAAAATGGCAGCAAAGGGATGGATGCTTTCGGAAATCAAAAGAACCTTTCTTGTTTTCAAAAAATCCGAACCCGTAGACTACACATTCAATGTGAGCCTTTTTTACAAATCGACTCCGTTCGATTATCCAAACGACGAGGAATACAAAGACTACCGGGAGCTGTGCGAGGAAAGCGGATGGAATTGTGGAATATGAACAGAGGCTTTTACCTTTCCAATAACAAATCCGAAATAATCATACAGAACGGACTTTACATTTATATACTTGACGGGGATATCGATTTTTCAGAAAAAGATATTATCGAGATTTGCAAAACCAAGTTGTCTCTATAAACAAAAGGGAAGCGGATGATATATATCCGCTTCCCTTTTGTTATTCTTCTCTTCGGTTTATTTGAATCTCCTCATAAAGCTCATTCAAATATGTCCATCTCTCGAATGCTTCTTCCAGTTCGTTTTCCGATTTTTCTTTTTCCTCGGCTAGGGCCTGGAGTCTTTCGAAGTCGCTTGAAGCCTCCTGCATACTGATTTTAATATTTTCTATCTTTTCTTCCAACCCTGCAATAAAATCATCTATTTGATCGAATTCCTTTTTTTCCTTATAAGTGAACTTGAGTGCTTTTTCATTCTTTTTTTCTATTATTGTATTTGTTTTTAATTTTTTTTCTAAAGCAAGATCCGTTTCATTTGAAGGGATTTTCCTTAAAAAGTCGCCATAGTCGGTGTAATTTCCAGCATATTGCTTTATGAAACCATTTCCCTCAAATGAAAATATTCTGTCCACTACCCTATCAAGAAAATATCTGTCATGGGAGATGGCAACAACCGCTCCCGGAAATTCATCCAGATAGCCTTCGAGAACAGTCAGCGTTTGAATGTCAAGGTCATTTGTCGGTTCATCAAGCATAAGAATATTCGGGGCTTCCATTAGTATGCGCAGAAGGTACAGCCGCCTTTTTTCCCCACCGGACAATTTCGAAATAAGAGTCCACTGTTCGCTCGGAGGAAACAAGAATCTTTCAAGCATCTGTGAAGCGCTTGCCAGCCCCTCCCCGGTATCCACATATTCCGCCTTTTGCCTGATGTAATCTATTACCCTCATGCTTTGATCCATATCATCGTTTTCCTGCGAAAAATAGCCTATCTTAACGGTCTCTCCTATAGCAACTGCTCCATCGTCCGGATCAATCATTCCCGTCGCAATTTTCATAAGGGTTGACTTGCCGGCGCCGTTTGGCCCAATTATTCCTATTCTATCGGTTCTCAAAAGCACATAGCTGAAGTCCTTAATAATTTCACCGCATGAAAAACTCTTGCTTACATTTTCAATTTCGATTATCTTTCTGCCAAGGCGTGTAAAAGTTCCCTGCATTTCAACTGTTCCGTTATCAAATGACTTGTTGTCACTTGTCAGATTATCAAATCTTTCAATCCTTGCCTTTTGCTTTGTCGATCGAGCACGGGCTCCCCTTCTTATCCATTCAAGCTCTCTTCGGATAAGATTCTGCCTTTTACTTTCGGACGCCTCTTCGATTTCGTCCCTTTCAATCTTCATTTCAAGATACTTGGTGTAGTTTGCCTGATAGGCGTAAAGCTTTCCTCTGTCAAGTTCGATAATCCTGTTTGCCACCCTATCCAATAGATATCTATCATGGGTAACCATAAGAAGAGCGCCCTTCCTATTATTTATATAGCTCTCAAGCCAGTCTACTGTTTCGTTGTCGATATGATTTGTAGGTTCGTCGAGTATCAATAAATCAGCAGGGGTTATCAGAACGCCTGCCATCGCCACCCTTTTTCGCTGCCCGCCTGAAAGCTTTCCAACATCCGCTTTAAAATCATCAATCCCCAACTTTGTAAGAATTCTTTTTGCCTCGGTCTCTATTGACCAGGCATTCATGCTATCCATTTTCTGCGACAGTAGAATCAATTTCTTTTCAAAATGGCTGTCTCCAGGATTAGCATCAAGCAATTGAAGCGCATCCTCATATTCACGAATCAGTTTCATAACCGGTGTGTTCCCCTTGAAAACCTGCTCAAGTACTGTTGTCCCATCCTTGAATTCGGGGCTTTGCAACAGATACTCTATTTTAATATCGCCACCGCATATTATTCTTCCTTCATCGGCATTTTCCATTCCGGCAATCACCTTGAGGAGGGTCGATTTTCCTGTGCCGTTTATTCCTATAAGGCCTATCTTGTCTCCCTCGTTTATGGCTAATGATATCTTGTCGAAAAGTATTTTCTCACTATAGCTTTTTGTTATTTTTTCCGCAACCAGAACGCTCATGCACTGCTCCTTAGAATAATTATTGTTTGAATCCTCGCTTAACATATTCAATGTGATTTATTTACTCTCCCAGACCTTTCGCATAGCAATTATATTGTTATATGATATAGCGATTGTCAATAACCGTCAAGGCGGACATGCATCGCGCATTAATCAAAGTCGTTCCCTGCAAACATTAATTTTTACATTAAAAGAGAAGCCCATGAAAGGAAATTCTTTTCATGGGCCTTTTGTAACATAGCAATTATCTTCTAACAAATTTATATAGGCTAAGCGAACTTATAAACACAACTCCTATAGTTGCGATTATAAGAATCCACATATACTCCAATCCTCCGGTTTGATATCTCTTCATTATAATTCCTACAAGCGCCCAATCTATGACAAGCGCGTAAGGGATATCCCCGAATCTTGCCAAGCTGAGCCATGCAAGCATTATTGCGGCTCCGATGACAAGAACCGTCCAAAATTCATGGCCTATTCCGAATCCATTCCAATTAATAGTTACAAGCACTGCCGTAACGTTTGCAATCGTCGCCACCGATATCCATCCCAGATATACGCTGAAGGAATGGTATACAGCAACCTTCTCAAGCCCGGTAGAATACTTTCTGTTAGGTCTCAAACGCAACACAATCAATATAAGGCTTGAAAGAATTATAAGCATGAATACTAAAGACAGAGCAATCTGTTTGTAATGCCACGCAAATATCCATCCGATATTTGCAATAGACGACACCGCGAACCAAATCCCTATATCCCCTATGAACCTTCCATTCCGCTTTTTTAGCGCATGAAATTGATACAGCACAAACATGGCAAGCAAGGCATAGATAAGCCCCCATATGGCAAAGGTAAGCCCTGCAGGGACAAACAGGTTAGGAAGATCGTCCGACAGTTCTCCCGTATTGTATCCGTTTATAGGCAATGCGTTTGCCATATAATTCACAGCAATGACTCCCAAAAATAGTAATGCGTTCACAATGGCTAAAATTTTAAGATTATTATTCCTTTTCATTCCATCCCCTCCTTTTTAACTTCTACCCCAAAAATAAAAGGAATCCTCAATTATTGAGGATTCCCGAAAAAATTCTTTGATAGCTGTTCCAAAAATTTCAAGGTATGTCTTTCTGTCGATTTGCGAGCCGATTCTTTATTTCGACTTTTAATAGCATCCGCCATTTCTTTTAGTGACGAGTTGAACCACTCGTAATCATCTATTATATAGTGAATATACTGCAAGAATCTCGCTGTCTTTGTATTTAGCTCATCCAATGTCTCTGAAAGAATCGGGTTGCCTGCTGCTTGCCTGACGATTGCATGAAATCTCTGATCGTCCTGTATGCAAGATTTATAGTCCTTGACTATATCATACTTTGAAAATCTCTCGATGATTTCAAATAACTCGTCTATCTCATCTTGCGATGCTCTCTCGCATGCCAGCTCGGCAGCCAAACCTTCAAGGTTCTTTTTTACCTCGTATGCATATTTGACTTTCATAAGATTGATCTGCGTAACAAAGGTGCCAACCCGCGGAACCATCTCAATCAACCCTATCTGCGACAATTTCAGCAAGGCTTCTCTAACAGGCGTGCGGCTTACTTCGAACTCCTCTATAAGGGCTTTTTCCGAAATAGCCATACCCGGTTCATATTCCATTTCTATTATTCTCTTCTTAAGAATACGAAATATTCCCACATTCGCCTGTTCTGCCATTATCATTTCTCCTATCGGTCTATATGTTCCATTTTCTTCTTATCATTTCCCACTTCTTGTCTCTGTGTTCTTCAATAACTGCAATGTCATCATCCGTCAAATGCTTAAATCTACCCTGAACCTTCAGGTAATCTTTTGCTGATGTGAATTCCTTTGGATTCTTATTCACTTTGAATTCACCGTCTTCATATTCGGCAAGATACCAAAGTCCCGAGTCGACAACGGCTTTAGCCAATGCTACCGTTTGATCAGCCGGATAACCCCATCCTGTAGGACACGGTACAAACACATGAATGAAAGATGTTCCTTTCGTATCCTTTGCCTTTTGCACCTTCATAAGGAAGTCTTCAAGATAACCTACGCTTGCAGTTGCGGCATAAGATATTCCATGAGCCGCTACTATTTCAAACATATTCTTCTTGTGAGTTATAGCTCCATGCAGGTTCTTTCCTGCAGGAGAGGTAGTTGTCTTCGTACCATATGGTGTCAATCCGCTCTTCTGAATACCTGTATTCATATAGGCTTCATTGTCAGTGCACATATATATTATGTCATCATTCCTGTCGATGGCTCCCGACAGGGCCTGAAATCCGATATCTGCAGTTCCACCATCTCCGGCGAATCCTATTGTTTGGGTATTTTCAACGCCAAGAGCCTTAAGCCCAACCGCCATCCCCGAAGCCACTGCGCCTGTTGCCGCAAATGGTGTAATCATGGCATTTGTTGTAAATGCCATGTGTGGATAGATGAATGACACAGCCGCCATGCACCCTGCAGGAAGAGCCGCAAATGTGTTCTCTCCGAGCACCTTCATAGCATGCCTGAGTGCCAAGCTTTCGCCGCATCCACCGCATGCCTTATGGCCGTAAAAATATTCCTTGTTTGTTATTGTACGCGCATTTAGTTTTGCCATTAGTAGTCACACCCCACATTCATATACTGTACACGTTCGAACGAATTTCCGCCAGCTGCCGAAAGCAACCCGTCATAGGCCTTTTTAATATCTTCATGGGTTATGTCTTTTCCGCCGATTCCGCCAATGAAGTTTATTGCTTTGGGAAGTTTTTCCATTGCAACTATTGATGAATTAACATTGGTAAATATAGTTCCCTCGTAGCCAAACGAAATATTCTTGTCCAGAACTCCGAAAGCCTTTACATTTTTAAGCGCATCTACCATCTTGTCCATCGGGAAAGGTCTTAGAACCCTGAGCTTTATGAGGCCTACCTTCTTGCCTGCTTTCCTCATTTCCTCTAGAACCACCCTCGCGGTACCGGTTACGCTGCCTGTTGTAATAAGCGCTACATCGGCATCTTCCATGTAAACTGTTTCCATCATTCCATGATAGTATCTTCCGAAAGCATCTCCAAACTCCTTGTCGATTGCTTCTATATAATTTTCTGATTCAAGCATTTCAAAATGCCTCTTCATATTGAATTCCATGTTTGTATCTTTTCCTGCAGAAATGCACAGGCTTTTGTGGTTTTCCAGCGACATGCTGTTGCATGGCATAGATATGGGCGGCAGAAACTCGTCAACCTTTTCCTGCTCAGGAATCTCAACCATTTCGTATGTGTGTGTCAATACGAAACCGTCAACATTTACCATTACCGGTGTCATTACCTCTTTGGTTTCTGCTATCCTATATGCCTGGATGGTCATGTCAAGAGCCTCCTGGGCATCCTCAACATAGAATTGAATCCATCCTGAATTGAGAAGGAACATTGAGTCCATATGGTCCCCAAAAATGCTCCATGGAGTTGCGATTGATCTATTTGCGTTCATCATTACAATAGGCAGCCTTTGACCACTTGCGTACGGCAATGCTTCCGCCATGTATAAAAGTCCCTGCGAAGATGTCGCTGTAAAGGCTCTTGCGCCTACAGCACTTATGCCTATGGCACAAGACATTGCGCTATGCTCGGATTCAACATGCATGTACTCCGCTTTGAGGGATCCGTCTTCAACTAATTCGGAGAGCCTCTCAACAACAATTGTCTGCGGCGTTATTGGATAGGCAGAAATAACATGAGGCCTAGACAGTCTTACACCTTCCGCTACTGCATCGTCTCCGCAAATAAACTTGATATTTTTCTCCATGTTATTTCACCTCCTTAACCATCGTTATGGCTCCGAATTTGCATTCAGTTGCACATATTCCGCAACCCTTGCAGTAATCGTAATCAATTTCAAGCTTTTCTCCCGATTTATCTATGACTCCATCGGGGCAAACCAAGAAGCATCTAAGACAATTAACGCATTTATCATAATCAATAACCGGTCTGAATGTTCTCCATCCTGCATTTATACTTGTTAAATGGCCACTTGCGCAGGTGGAACCCAATGGATACTCCCTAACCGATTTCGGGGCAGTCCATTCTTCAACTTTTGGTCTATCCATCATTGAGCTCCTTTCACCAATTCATATACTTTTTCTATAAGCTCTTTGTTCTTCTTTGCAACCTTGGGTTTCAGGTTGTCATCTATAGCTTTTTTAGCATCTTCAAGCGTAACAAGACCGCTTACAGCAATAAAAGCGCCCATCATAGCCGTATTTGTTATGGGCAGACCCAAAACATCCAATGCAATTGATGTGGCATCTACCGAAATAACCTTCTGCGGTATCAGCTTTTCATATTTATTCGGTTTATCGGTGTTGATAATTAAAATAGTATCTTCCTTTAATCCATTCAGCACCCCATTTTCCCAAAGCGTTTCATCTAATACAATTACATAATCAGGTGAAATTATTTCGCTGCGATCCGTGATTTTTTCATCTGAAATTCTTGTAAAGCCCGCTACCGGAGCTCCTCGTCTTTCCGGTCCAAATGAAGGAAAAGCCATAGAATACTTGCCGCCATGCACAGAAGCCGCCGCTCCCAAAATACGAGATGCAGTAAAGCTACCTTGACCTCCGCGTCCATGCCATCTGATTTCAATCATTTTCATACCTCCTCAGGTAGTATACTTCTAATATATCAGCGATATATTAGCTCGTCAATCATTACTTGCCTTCAATATTATTATCCTATTGACATTCTTCAAAAAAACTATAGAATTTTATTCATGCATTGATCAAACATGAGCCATAAATTAGTAAAATACTGCTTTCCGAAGATTGAATTAATGTAAATTTTAGTGCCGATTGGAGCTTTTTATGAAATCGTTTATAGTACGTTTTGTTCGCCTGAATTTGGGGCTTTTTGTCTGTTCAATAGGAATTGTATTTATGCTAAAAGCAAACATAGGCTATCCTGCTTGGGATGTATTCCATGCCGGGCTTGCCAATACAATAGGCACAACAATAGGAATAGCATCTATACTGACCGGACTGGTTGTCGGTGTTGCAACTATCATTCTTGGAGAAAAGATAGGAATCGGAACTATATTCAACATGATTGTAATCGGGTTGTTTCTTGACTTAATTCTTCCAATGAATATTATCCCGACAGCAAATAATTTTGCATACGGTTTGGCAATGATGTCAGGCGGCATGCTTATTCTATCCTATGGAAGTTACCACTATATTGCTTCTGCCTTCGGTGCAGGACCAAGGGACAGCCTTATGGTTGCCATTACGCGTAAGACGGGGCTTCCGGTAGGAGTCTGCCGGGGCGCTATCGAAGTAACCACTGCGCTGGCAGGTTGGAAACTTGGTGGAATGTTCGGAGTCGGAACGATAGTTTCGGCATTCGCCATAGGATACTTCATACAGATTACTTTCAAGCTTTTAAAATTCGATCCGACCGAGGTGCAACACGAAACATTCGTTCAAACTTTTGCAAAACTTGGGGCAAGAAAAGAAAAAATACAGTAAAAGATAAATTTCACAGCATAAATAATAAAACTACCGATGTTGAATATCGGTAGTTTTATTATTTATGTTTTTTATATGTATTACCTTTGTGGGGAATCAAAACTGTGGCAATTTATTTTCAACAAAGTATTTTCATCTATCTCACCATAAATCCCCCATACCGCAAACGTACACAGAAGAATGAATATCCCTGCAAGCATTATCCAAAGTTTCGGAGTTACGACCTTTATTGCTTCATCAAGTTTGTCGGGAGATGAAAGCTTATCCAACGAATTCTTTCTATACTCGATTTTTGCCATTTATTCGTTTCCCTTCAATGTCTCTTCATCATAATCAATGAACACGAATTGACCGTCTTCATATTTATACAAGGCATAATTCTTACCCCACAAATCGCCTCTTTCATCAATACTGTATTCGCCCAAAACCCCTTTAAACCCTTTTGTATCATGCAAAGCCTTCGCAATATTCTCCCTTAAAAATAGCTTTTATTCAAGGACTCTTTGGCAATTCCCTTTTATTATACTCCATATTTTGTAATTGTATTTACAAAATTCAATCGATTAATCTGACCGCCGCCAATTTAAAAATCAATCTTCAAATAAATAATAATTATATTTGAACCAACCCATAGCTTCACATTACCGGAAATGTCTACAAGGAGGACTTGTTTAATATTCGAACCAATATGGAAAGCCCTCTTATCAATTCCTCGTCGGTCTTAACCCATCCCATTGACTTATTATTGAATACAGCTACAATTAAGTTGAATACATCATTAAAGCTATATCCAATAATTATTTATTCGATAATCGTCATATATTGACTATAGCCTTCATTCATTAATTAGTCATACAATATTGAAAGGGGTTTTCTTGTGAAATTATTCTATATGCGACTACTCAGGCTTCTGTGGGGGCTTTTTCTGTACTCTCTTGGAATAGTCTTCACTTTAAAGGCAAACATCGGCTACGCTCCATGGGAAGTCTTCCATGTGGGGTTTGCCAATACGGCAGGCATCAGCATAGGAACTGCTTCCATTATTACAGGCTTAGCCGTTGGAATATTGTCCATCATGCTCGGGGAAAAACTTGGACTGGGCACTATTCTCAACATGGTTCTTATAGGCGTATTCCTCGATGTCATCCTTATGTTCAAATTTATTCCCACGGCAAGCAATTTCGTTTTTGGTTTGATTATGATGTTTGCAGGTATGATGATAATCTCCTTGGCTTCATACTACTATATCGGCTCCGGATTCGGAGCCGGCCCTAGAGACAGCCTCATGGTCGCTCTTACTCGCAAAACGAAACTTTCAGTTGGCATATGCCGCGGAAGCATCGAACTTATAGCAGTTTTTATCGGTTGGCGTTTGGGCGGCATGGTCGGTTTAGGCACAATTATATCGGCCTTTGCAATCGGCTTTTGTATACAAACGACCTTCAAGCTGTTTAAATTCGATCCTGCAATGATTCAACACAACACTCTCGGCCAAACCTGGCGCGCCATTTTTAAATATAAAAACGAAGAGCCTTTAAAAACCGACATCGAAATCTAAACGATGCCGTCCCGGCATTCTTGCTTATATGAAACCATTTGTTACAATATGACAGTAAAGAGCATTTGCCCCATTGGATTATTTTAGTCCTATTACATTAAAATCCACATAAAACCATACTGCAAAGGGGGATGTAAAATGACTTATTCACCAGCATTGTCATCGGCTTTCAATGATACAAAGAATCGAAGCAACAAACTTTCGCCTCAATCAGGAATGTGTTCTCTATGCACAGAGGAATGTACAACAACCTGTGAACTCGGATTGGCTGCGGTTTTAGGCATGCGCACCGTCTACCCTACCACTACAGGAACAAACCAAGTCGGTTCGGAAAAAGACTATCCTTTAGATTATTCAAATTTCAATATCAACGGACGAGTTTTCGGAGCTACAGGCGTTAATCCTACATATGAAGAAGCAAATATTTTCAATGTCAATATTGAGCAGGAATTCGGCAAAGTAAATCGCGTTAAGTTGGCGATGCCTGTCATCCTTCCGGCTCTCATTAAGCTCAATTGGAAAGATTATTTTGCAGGAGCGGCAATGGCCGGCGTTTGCTGTGTCATAGGTGAAGATGCAAGAAATAAAGACCCGGAACTCAAGATAGAAAATGGCAAAATAACGCATTTCCCATGGCTAAAAGAAATTCTATCATCCTTCAACAAATACTACCGAGGATATGGACAGATAATTTTGCAGTGTAATGTCGAAGACAATATGCTTGGACTCCCCGAGTATGCTATAAAAGAACAGGGAGCAGAGGCAATAGAAATAAAATTCGGTCAGGGAGCCAAAGGAACCCAACCGATTGTCCGTCTTAAAAATATGGAAGACGCAATCAAAAAGCAGGAAACAGGCAATCTTGTTCATCCCGATCCAATCGACCCAGAGGTCATAAAAGCCTACAAAGAAGGCGTATGCCCAAACTTCTATGTATATGCCAGGCTCCCTCTTTGGACAGAAGAGTATCTGGTACCAAGAGTTGCAGAGCTACGGGAAATGGGCGCAAAGAATGTTTACTTTAAAATGGCCGGTTACGATCCTTCAGATCTTGAAAAATCGATACGCCTGGGGAGCAAGGCAGGGGTTGACATGATTACCTTTGACGGAGCTGGCGGCGGCAGCGGCTACAGTCCATGCAAGATGATGAACGAATGGGCATATCCCACAGTCGTCATGGAGGAAGCAATTTGCACCATAGTCAAGAAACTTAAAAAGGAAGGGCTATGGATTCCGGCAATAACTATAACAGGCGGATTCGCTTCCGAAGATCAGGTTTTCAAGGCTATAGCATATGGTGACGGTGATGTGACCGCTATAGGAATATGCCGTGCGGCAATGGCGGCTGCGATGAACAGTAAAAAAGTAGGGGAAATGATAAATGAAGGCAATGTTCCAAAAATATTCAGCAAATACGGTTCTTCAATCGAAGAAATATTCGGCGACCTCGCCGAATTACGAGCAATATATGGCAAAGAAGCAAACAATTTCTCGCCCGGTGCAATCGGAGTTTTCTCCTATCTTAACAAGATTGCTTTCGGCGTTAAGCATTTCGCAGCACTCAATAGAAAATTTGATATAAGCTATTTGGACAGAACCGATTTAATTCCATTAACAAGGGATGCAAAGGATTTGATAAAGGGTAAATGGCTCGAGTAAACAGCAAAAAAGATTCATCGGGAAATCCCCGGTGAATCTTTTTTTACTATATCGCTAATAATAGTCTTCACAAATATTATTCCACGCTTATTTAATTCTCTTTAAGCTTTCCGCAAATATACTTCCCAAGCTTTTCCGCCCCAATTCTTATTTTCTCGGGCGGAACTCCTCCGAAACTAATTCTCATGCAGTTATTTCCTTTTCCGTTCCCTTCAACAAAAAACCCTTCTCCCGCAACGAAAGCCACTTTGACATCCGGATTGTTCACGGTTTCGACCAGCAATTCCGTGGTATTTATGCCTTCCGGCAACTCAACCCATGTAAACAACCCTCCATCAGGAAAGACTCTTTTTGTGCCAACGGGAAAGAACTTGTCTATGCACTCTATCATCGTATCTCTTCTTTCCCTGTACAAGTCGCATATCTTTTTATGATGCTCGGGGTAATACCCTCTCTTGAAGAATTCGGCACATAATATTTGAGGAATCATAGACGTATGAGAATTCGTAGCCGTTTTTGCTGCAAAAAGTTTTTTAGTTATCTCATCGTTTGCAAATATGTAGCCGAGCCTACTTCCAGGCGAAAAAATCTTTGAGAAACTGTTCACAAGAACAGTATGCCCGGTTTTGTCGAAGGCCTTTATGGGCAACAAATCCGTTCCACTGTATCTTATATCCCTATAGGGATCGTCTTCAAGAATAATTACATCATATTGGCTTCCGAGTTCAGCAATTTTTTTTCTTCTTTCGAGAGACAGGGTTCTGCCCGTAGGATTATGGAAGGTTGGAATAACATAGATCATTTTAGGATTGTATCTTCTGATTTTTTCTTCCAAGTCCTCCGTAACCATTCCATCTTCGTCCATTTCGACTCCAATACACTTAGCTTCAAACATGTCGAAAATTTCTACGGAATGAACAAAGGACGGCGATTCTACCAATATGACATCCCCCGGTTCTATGTATAACTGGCAGAGCAAATTCATGGCTTCCAACCCGCCGTTTATTATAATAATGTTTTCGATGCTAGCGTCTACACCCTTTGGTTTCAGAAGCTCGTTTACAATGACTTTTCTCAAGTCTTCCGCTCCCATTACATTGCCATATTGAAGGGCTTCCACCCCTCTTTTGTCAATCCTCATAACATCGTTTGTGATTTCGCGTACGATATCTATCGGCAAAGCCTCCACCGCCGGCGCTCCGCCTCCGAATGATATCAAATTTGGATCATTCATGGCTCCAAACAATTTTCTAATGACAGTCGCTGATTCTTCCATTGTCGACATTCGTTTTGCAAATTCCGGCATTATAATACCCTCCATATTAATCGATTTATATTTCTTCCACTTATTCACATCTATCTATACTATACTACAAAAATATGTCCAACTATTAAAATGGTGATTCGTTTTTTCCGGAATCCTTTTTTTTCTTCATAAAATACGCAACTTGGTAATACTCTATATTATGTCCGATTTTTTTGAGTTCCTTTGAAATTCTTCGTGCGCCCATTCCTTCTGTCTTATAATTGTCAATAAGCCTTTCAACAGTCTTATCTATTTTCCCAGTATTATCCCCCTCTTCCCTGTCTATCAATTCAAACGGCAGGTCCTTAAGCCTTACTGTAGTTGTTATATCGTTTGCAAGATCTATATCGTCAATTAAAGGCGATGCAGAGTCGATGCTATAATTTATGACATCTCTCATCTGTCTAATATTCCTCGGATAGTGGGCATTAAGAAGAATTTCTCTAACTTCGGGCGGAATTACAACTTTATAGTTGATTTCATGAAGATTTTTTACCGCTTCCTGATACCTCTCGACAAAATAGTCCAACAATTGGCTTTTTTCCCGATACTTCCTTTCTTCAAGCGATGGAATATAAATTTCATATTGCGCAAGCCTTTGGTAGAGCTCCGGAAGCAATTCCATTTTAAGATTTCTTGTAGAGGCCGCTATTACAATCACATTAACCCTGTGTTCTCTCGATCCGCCCACGCGGCGTACTTTTCCCGTTTCAATTGCCTTTAGCAACAAGTTTTGATAGTGTTCAAGAGCATGTGCCTCATCCAAAAACAAAATACCTCCATTTGCCTGCTCAAAAAGGCCTTTTTTTCTTTTCGAACCTGTATATGCTCCTTCTTCGCTTCCGAATATTTCAACGGCTGCGATATCCGAATTTGTGAATTGAGCACAGTTTATCTCAATATACGGAGCATCTTGGCTTATTACGCCTATGTCCTTGGCATAATTATAGATCATACTTGCAACCATGGTTTTCCCTGTTCCCGATTCTCCAATTATTATCGAATGCCGGGGCCCTCCCAGTGATCCTACCGTCCTTCTGGCCTGCTTTATTACATCACTAAGGCTTCCATCTTTGCCTATAATTGACTGAACACTATTTACGACTGAGTTAAGCTCCAACTGCAATTCCAAATATTTAATTTTCTTGTTCAGCTCATCGATTTCCTTAACGCTCCGAAATATTGAGAAAGCGCCTGCAAATTCGCCTTGCAAATAGTAAGGATAAGAATTTACCACATACCTTTTACTTTTTACATAATGGATTCGCTTTTCTAAAATAGGCTGGCGATCTTTTAAAACCTTAAGGAGAACAGCCATCGGATAGTAGCGAGAAATATGCTTGCCGACCATTTCTTCTATAGAGTATCCTGCATAGTCAGCCGATACCTTGTTTACATAAAGCAAAATTCCTTCCCTGTCAACAACGTTAATTCCATCATTCGACTTGTTCATGACGCTATCCGCAATTTCGATCGACAATTTTCTATACATTATAATCCTCCAATATTCTAACATTTCATTGTTATTATAACATTTATTCTAACAAATTAAACTTTGCTATTCAACGACATCCTTGGAAATACACCAATGTAAGTTTGGCATCATTTTTGCATATATAATTAATAAATTTAAAGGAGGTATACCGAATGTCAAATCTTACAGAAATACGTTGGCATGGAAGAGGCGGTCAAGGTGCAAAAACCGCTTCTCTCTTGTTGGCGGATGCAGCATTCATCACAGGCAATTTTGTTCAAGGCTTTCCTGAATACGGTCCGGAAAGAATGGGGGCTCCAATTACAGCCTACAACAGAATCAGTGATGTTCCCCTTAGAGTACATTCCAATATTTACGAACCGGATTTTGTTGTTGTCGTTGACGAAACATTGCTTATGACGGTCGATGTTACAGCCGGTTTAAAATCCGAAGGAGCTATTATCATCAATACTCCAAAATCTGTAGAAGAAATAAAATCTAAAATCAAAAATTTCGATGGACGTATTTACACTATTGATGCACGAAAGATTTCCGAAGAAACTCTTGGCCGAAACTTTCCAAACACACCAATGCTAGGTGCAGTTGTAAAGGTAAGTGGGATTATGAAAGAAACTACCTTCCTCAAAGCAATGGAGGGTTCATTCAATCATAAATTTGCTACAAAGCCTGAAGTCATAAGCGGCAACATGGCCGCACTCAAGACAGCAATGCAGGAGGTGGCTAAATAATGAGCAAAAATAATCCCGTAAATATCAATGAAAGCATCAGCTGGAAAGATATCACCCCAGGAGGCACGATTGCACAATCTGGCAACGCTCATTTTTTTAAAACAGGTGATTGGAGAACTATGATTCCAATTTTCAAAGCAGACAAGTGCAAACAATGCCTACTTTGTGTTCCCGTATGTCCAGATTCAGCTATCCCAGTCGAAAACAAAAAACGATTAGATTTTGACTACGATCATTGCAAGGGTTGCGGAATATGTGCAAAAGCATGTCCTTTTGATGCTATCGATTTTATCAAAGACGAGAAGAAGGAGGGATAACATGGGAATTAGAGATAGATTGTCCGGTAACGAAGCAATTGCAACTGCAATGAAGCAGATTAACCCAGATGTTATGGCTGCCTTTCCAATAACGCCATCAACTGAAATACCACAATATTTTTCACAATTTGTAGCAAATGGATTAGTTGATACTGAATTTGTACCTGTAGAATCGGAACACAGTGCCATTAGCGCATGCATGGGTTCACAGGCTGCAGGCGCAAGAACTGTAACTGCAACTTCATCAGCAGGCTTGGCTTTGATGCACGAAATTTTATATGTGGCGGCATCCGCCAGATTACCCATCACCCTCGCCTGTGTCAACAGAGCCCTGACTGGACCAATCAACATAAATTGCGACCACGGCGACTCAATGGGTGCTAGAGATTCAGGATGGATTCAAATTTATTCAGAAAACAATCAAGAAGCATACGATAATTTCATTCAAGCTTTTAGAATTGGCGAGCACCCGGATGTACAACTGCCCGTAATGGTCTGCCAGGACGGTTTTATCACATCTCATGGTGTTGAAAATATCGAATTGATTGAGGATAAAGAAGTCAAAGATTTTGTTGGCGAATATGAACCACAACAATATATGCTGAACTCCAAAGAGCCTATTGCCATAGGTCCCTACGATAGTCCAGCATATTACATCGAGCACAAGCGAAACCAATTGGAATCCATGAAAAATGCAAAAGCAATAATTTCAGCCATTGGAAAAGAATTTGGCGAAATGACAGGTAGACCCTATGAGTTCTTTGAAGCTTACAAACTTGATGATGCTGAAGTTGCCATTATCGTTCTCAGCTCTGCTGCCGGAACTACGAAAGATGCAATTGATACAATGAGAGCAGCCGGCAAAAAAGTTGGCCTACTAAAACTACGAGTATTCAGACCTTTTCCGGATGCGGAAATTGCTGCGGCTTTAAAAAATGTCAAGGTTATCGCTGTAATGGATCGTCATGACGGTTTTTCCACTATCGGCGGACCTGTATTTGCTGAAGTCCGCACAGCACTTTATGATCTTCCTAATCCGCCAAAGACAATCAGCTATATTTATGGTCTGGGTGGACGTGATGTTAGAACTATTCACATCGAATCCATATTCAATGAACTGCTTGCTATAAAAGATGGTAAAAATCAGGGCGAGGCTTATCGTTACCTCGGCGTCCGAGAATAGGAGTGGATAATATGGCATATCAATTTAAAGAAGTAATGAACAAACCCGAACGACTGACAGGTGGCCATAGAATGTGTGCCGGTTGTGGCGCTCCTTTGGCCGTCAGAGCTGTACTGCGTGCATTAAAGGAAGATGATAAAGCTGTCATTGGATCAGCAACAAGTTGTCTTGAGGTTTCAACCTTCACCTACCCGTATGTTGCATGGAAAGACTCTTTTATCCATAATGCATTCGAAAACGCTGCAGCTACTATTTCCGGTGCAGAAGCGGCATATAACGCCCTTCGTCGCAAAAACAAAATTGACGAAACATATAAATTCATCACTTTCGGTGGAGACGGTGGAACCTATGATATCGGTTTCCAATCGTTGTCAGGTGCGATGGAACGTGGTCATGATATGGTATATGTATGCTATGACAACAATGCCTATATGAACACAGGCATACAACGTTCTTCTGCAACTCCAAAGTATGCGGATACAACAACTACTCCAGCAGGTACCGTTGTACCTGGCAAGCAACAATTCAGAAAAGATTTATCTCAAATCATGGTTGCTCACGAAATCCCTTACGTTGCCCAAACAACATTCATGGGCAACTTCAAAGATATCCACGAAAAAGCCGAGAAAGCAATCTATACTAAAGGACCCGCTTTCTTAAACGTATTAGCACCTTGTCCCAGAGGTTGGAGATATGAACCTGAAGAATTAATGGAAATTTGCAAGCTTGCAGTAGATACATGTTTCTGGCCACTTTTCGAAGTAGTCAACGGCGAATGGAAGCTAACTTACAAACCGAAAAACAAACTTCCAATAGAAGAATATTTAAAACCTCAAGGACGATTCAAGCATCTTTTCAAACCGGGCAACGAGCACTTGATTGCAGACATCCAGAAGAAAGTCGACAGAAAATGGGAATCGCTTCTCAAGAAGTGCGGAGAACTATAATAAGGCCAAACAAATAAACACCCCCATACCAAAGGGACCGGCAAACAGCCGGTCCCTTCTTAATTGCATATTTGAATGATCTTATGTCACTCTGAAATGGATTCCTTGTATTTCCTATGGAGTTCCAAGGCTTTTTCCTTGTATTCTTCAGGTATTTCAACATGACCCCAACCCATAGTCATTTTAAATAACCCATCATACACCAAACTTTCATTGCCCGTTACCGAATGGGGAATCCCCTCTTCGGCAAGGATATTGGCAAAAATGTCGGCTTCAAATTCATCTTGAATTTCTATTCGAAACATTTTCATTATTCCATACCTCCTTTGCTCTTTTCCATCTCTGAAACCGTTATCATATTACCATCTTTAAGCAGTTCAAGCAATTTTGGCCTAAGACTGAACTCTTCGTTAATACGCACAACCTCACTCAGCACTTCATCTCGACGCTTTTGGGGCATGTTCGACTTTACTGCTCTTATCATTATGTTCTTTGGCGTGTGTCCATAGTCGATAAATTCGAGCAGCTGAGTTTTATATCCACAATATTCAAGCAAATTCCCCCTTATCGAATCGGTAAAAAGCGCAGCCACCCGCTCCTTTATTAATCCGTAACGGGTCAATATCGAGAACGCATCGCTCTTCATCTGAGAATTAAGTTCATGCTGGCAACAAGGCGCGGAAAATATCATTTCGGCATCCCATTTGATTGCATTGTATAAAGCATAATCCGTTGCTGTGTCGCAGGCATGCAGAGTAATCACCATGTCCACCGGCTCAGGGCTTTTATAACCATTGATATCTCCAACTTCAAAATGCAGCTTGCCGTACCCGTATTTTTTGCTTGTCAAATTGCATTTTTCTATTACGTCTTCCTTCAAGTCGAGCCCGACCATGTTCACTTCTATGCCTTTTATTTCCGTAAAATAGTAATACAAAATGAAGGTCAGATAGGATTTCCCGCATCCGAAATCTATTACATTAAGCTTCTTTGTTTCTCTTCCCCTAATCGCATCGTCTATGATTTCAACAAACCGGTTTATTTGCCTGTACTTGTCCTGCATAGAATTGACTATCTTCCCATCCTTCGTGAATATCCCCATGTCTATCAACGGTTCTATGGTCTTGCCTTCCGCAAGAATATATTTTTTCTTTCTATTGTGCTCAAGAGATAGCGAAGGCGAATCTATTTCTTTTGATTTCCCGAAAAAGACCTTTCCTTTTTTCGATATCTTGATATTGTATTTATAGTTTTCGTCCCAAGCGTTAAGCTCTCTATATTCACTTGAAAGCAATCTGGCGCAATAACTCGCAATCGATTCATGTTCAATGTTTTCATGAAACACCTGTTTCTGTGTATACTTTTCCACTTGGTAATAGCCTTTCTTGAGACCTATTACTATTTTCCTGTATTGTGCCGTCTTTTGGGCAGGACTGCTTATAACCATCTTGTATGGTAAATTTGATACTATATTTAAAATGTATGTTGACAATGTATTCATATTTTACTCTCCCATTTCACATTTTGTCCATGCAAAGCTACGTTTTTAAATATATTCAATCAAGCATCCGTCTAAATTAATTATGCCATACTTTTCTTAAATAATTAATTAATTTCTTCTTTTCATCAATTCTAAATTGCTTTGACAGTTCTGCATAAAATGGATAATATATAAAAGTACAAAAAAATAGCTTTATTGTTAAAGGAGATTCAAATGAGTGTATTGACAGCAGACAATGTTTCCCACGGTTTCGGTGCAAGAAAAATTCTTGGAGAAGCTTCCTTCAGACTCCAAAAGGGCGAACATGTAGGACTTATAGGCGCCAACGGCGAAGGAAAATCCACCTTCCTCAATATAATAACAGGCAAAGTCACCCCGGATGAAGGCAGGATAGAGTGGTCAAAAAGAGCGACCGTAGGATATCTCGACCAGCATTCTGTCCTCAAGAAGGGCAAAACCATAAGAAACGTGCTTGAGGAAGCCTTCCAAGGCATGTTCGACATGGAAGCTGAAATGCTTTCCATTTACGAAAAAATGGGAGCTGCCGATCCAAAAGAACTTAAAATATTGATGGAAGATGTGGGAGAGATACAAAACTTCCTTGAACATAGCGGCTTTTATATGCTTAACGCTAAAATAGAAGAGGTTGCCAACGGATTGGGACTTGGTGACGTTGGATTAGAGAAAGAAGTATCTGCTCTAAGCGGAGGCCAGCGGACAAAGGTACTGCTGACAAAGTTGCTACTCCAAAACCCCACGATAATGCTTCTTGACGAACCTACAAACTTCCTCGACTTTGAGCATATAGAATGGCTAAAGAGGTATTTGCAGGAATACGACAACAGCTTCCTTTTGATATCCCATGATGTAGCCTTTCTAAATGAGGTAGTCAATGTGATCTATCATGTTGAAAATGGAAGTCTTACAAGATACTCTGGAAATTATGAACAATTCGAGAAAATGCATGCCGCAAGAAAAGAACAACAACTAAAGGCCTATGCACGCCAAAAGCAGGAAATAAACAAGCTGGAGGATTTCATCGTCAGGAACAAGGCACGTGTCGCGACAAGAGGGATTGCAAACAGCCGGCAGAAAAGGCTTGACAAGATTGAAATAATTGACAAACCCAGGGAAAAAATAAAGCCATCCTTCTCATTCAAAGAAGCTCGCACACCCGGCAGATTTATTTTTGAAGCCAAGAATCTAGTTCTGGGATATGATGAACCACTTACAAAACCTGTCGATGTCGTATTGGAGAGAAACAAGAAAATCGCCATCACCGGTGTAAACGGTCTGGGTAAATCAACCCTGCTAAAGACGATGCTTGGAATTATCAAGCCATTCTCGGGCAAAATATATCCAGGAGAATTTCTATCACCCGGATATTTCGAGCAAGAATCAAACCTCGCAAATTCAAATACAGCGCTCGAAGAAATATGGAAAGAATACCCTTCCATGGAAAACAGAGGGGTACGTTCTGCACTTGCAGGCTGCGGACTAAATAATGAACATATAACAAGCCAAATGAGAGTTCTAAGCGGCGGAGAAAACGCGAAAGTCAGATTATGCAAGCTTATGCTCAAGAACATAAATTGGCTCGTTTTGGATGAACCCACAAACCATCTTGACAGCCAAGCCAAAGAAGAATTAAAAAAAGCGCTGATCAAATTCAAGGGTACCATTTTAATTGTCTCCCACGAACCCAGCTTCTACAGCGACTGGGTCACCGACATTTGGAATGTCGAAAACTGGACAACCAAGATAGTTTGATATTCATTGATAGTTTGATATTCATTCAATTAAAATAAGCAAAGGACTGCATGCACGCATGCAGTCCTTTGCCAAAGATTTCAAAATTCTTTTATTTCATGTCGATCCGCTTTTACATCTAAATTTTTCTCAAATAATTCTCTAAATACCGTGCATCTTCAATTTCAAGTCCTCTTTCACCCGCAAGTGATTCAAGGTGATGGGTAAATTCATGTTTCAGTGTATGAATCAACCTGCCTCTCAAGGCTTCCTTTTCGAGCCGACCGTACACCTTCATGAAAGATCCATAGTATATGACTATATACCTGCCCATGTTTCCGCCTCTATGATACTCTCCCAATATGAAAAGATCATTCTTCCTTCCTACCGGATTATGTTTCGTTTCCGGAAAAAGCAGAATCCCACCATTCAATTCCTTGAAAAGTTCCTGTGGAAACCCGACTGTTACTTCATCCAGAATAGATTCCATTTCTTCCAAAGATACCACTCAATCGCCTCCTCCGGAAATACTATTTCATAAATCTTTTACTTTTCATTGAAATATACTGCATCTAAATCAATCCAATAATTGATAATGTCATCTTGTGGATCTACATTTGCCTCAACATGTCTGAAAACCAAAAGCACTTCTGCCTCAGGGGTTTCAATACTCATGCTCATATCCTTTAACGGAGTTTCTTGCTTCTCTCTGCTCCCAATTGGATATTCTTCCAATATGCGGTCTAAATAATCATTCATGTCTTCATTGATAATTGTCGCACCATCCAATGTTATTTCAAGCGATGGAATCTCGCTGTCTCTTCCCATTCTCCAATAGAATCTATACACGCCTCTTTCGCCATTTAAACTGACTGATTCCTCTTCTCCATCATAGAGACTAATATCATTAAATGCCCATTTGTAATCTTCTATATCTATGGGTTCGCGGGTCAAGAAAAGTGATGTTCCCATATATGTTCCCTTCCCACTATAATAATTGTCATTCTCAGGCCAAATCTGCTTAAATCCCAATTTCTCCTCAAAAACATTTTTCTCGGCAAGTCGCTCATCAAACCATCCCGGTAAATCCGCATCATCTGCACTGGCAATAAAGATTACCGAATCCGTAATGGATTCCATAACAGACTGTTTCGGCTCATCATTTGCAGGAACAATCTGTCCCTCCTTAAACATCCCCTCGTTTTCAAGCAAGCCCTCCAATCGGTTGGCCTGCATATTTACAGGCAAAACATTGTATCCCGCTACAGGTAAAACTGAAACTATAATCACGGCACATATGACGAAAACGATTGCTCTATGTGCTTTTCCCTTCATTAAAAGCAAAAAAACCGAAGCAGAAGCAGCGACTATCCATGTCAATATAAAATAGTATTCGATTGTTTTAAGACCAAACCTGCCAAGCTGATCCATGATTGCCCATGCCTCGAAAGCGAGAATAACAATTGCCGCAATCGGGTAAACCTTTCGATAGAATTTGGTCAATCCCGATTTTCCATGCGTCACCATCACATGGAGCCATATCCCCCCAAACGCATAGGCTGTAGCAATGCTCGAGAGCTCTTCAAATGGAGGCCAGTCGCCCGTAATAATAGTACGCCCCGACCAAGCAATAAGAACCGCAGTCATAGCTATTATTATTGGAACCATTATGAATTCAAACAGAATTTCAACAAAGCGCGGTTGCTTTTGGGCAATATTGCGGTGTTCATCGGTTTTCCCTTTGCGAAAATCAGGGAAATATCCCACAAAAATTGTGAAAGCCAAGAAACCGGCTATTGTAGCAATATACATATATACCTTTTCACTCATATCATTGTAAAGCAAGGCTTGAATGGCGCCTGCTACACCGGAAGCTCCGCCCATTATTACTATTCCATAAATCGCCGCTATGAAAAAGGCCTTGTGGGTCATAAAAAACGATTGAGCAAAATCAGATTCTTCTTTTGGAAAGCCTGCAAGAACTATAAAAGCCAAAAAGCTCACAATCAATGCGGCTAAAACCCGCACCGAAGCAATTTCTGAAACCCTTAAAAACCGCGTCGTTTCGGTTGCAGCATCTCCAGCTCCGAATAAATAAAGCGTGGCAAACGCACCCGCAACAACCAAAAGTCCAAGCAGATTTGCAGTCTTGAAAGACTTTGCATTATTGCTGCGGCTCTGAGCAAACGTTATTGACGCCAACCCGAATATGGCTCCAAGCGCAAATGCCCAGTGAAGGCAGTTGAATAGGAAATTATATGCCTCCTGTTCGGGCCAATCAAGCTGTATCCTTACCATTGTAACAATTGCAAAAGCCAAAGCGCTTGCAATTGATGCCGGAAATGTTTGGAAGGCCTCTATCGAGCCTTTGTAGATTCTCATAATGGATTTTGTGAAAGCATTCATTTTGCCACCCCCTAATTTAAATACGATTAATTTGAATAAAACCTATGATTCAAGCATATCACACGTGCAAATACTTTTTTATTTTCAAACCGCTTGTTTCCAATAACTACTCAAGATGCAAAGCGTTATGCAACCTATTCACTTATTAAAATACCCTATTGGTTTTACGGGAATCAAAATACACTCAAAACAGCATTAGACTACTATAATCAGGCATCAACTTTATTATTTGTTTGCCTTCTTTATTATCCCATACTTAATTATTATACTCCATCAAAAGCAGTTTCTCTGCCTCTTTTATTGACAATCCGCAATGCAATGATAAGATTATATTACGCTCAAATTAAACATACCTTTTGTCAGTCAATACACACATCTTTACTGTAATGAACATAACAATAAACAAGCTATTTCAAAGGAGTATATATGAACAGGGAAAAAGCATTGGAAAACATGAAGGGCTTCTGCAATGTATGCCCGATTTGCGATGGTAGGGCTTGTGCCGGCCAAGTTCCAGGCATGGGCGGTGTTGGAAGCGGATCATCATTCATCACGAATGTAAGCGACCTCAAAGAATATAAAATCAATATGAAGGTAATGTCCTGTGAAACCGAACCCGATCCATCAATTGAATTATTCGGTTTCAACCTATCTTTCCCACTGCTTGCCGCTCCATTAGGCGGAGCATCGTTCAACATGAGCAAAACTGTTGCCGAGTATGAGTACGCCAAAGCTATAGTAGACGGGTGCAAATCGAAAGGAATAATCGGGTGTACCGGTGATGGTCCGCAAGATTATGTTTTAAAAGCAGGATTAAAAGCTATAAGAGATGCCGATGGGGAAGGCATTCCCTTTATAAAACCATGGGAAGACGAATTATTGCTGGAAAGGCTCGAAAAAGCAAAGGCTATTGGATGCGAGTATATAGGAATGGACATAGATTCTATTGGCCTTATAAATGTTAAGGTAAACGGAGGCAGCATGCCAACCCGCAATGCAGTCCAATACAAAGAATTGATAAAAAGACTTCCTTTTAAAGTGATTATCAAAGGCATAATGGATCCCGATGAAGCTGATAAGTGCGTAGATATGGGAGTTGCAGGAATAATTGTTTCAAACCACGGAGGCAGAATACTCGACCACTCGAGAAGCACCGTTTCAGCCTTGCCCGGAATTGTCAACGCAGTAAATGGAAGAGTTCCTGTTCTTGTTGACGGAGGTGTTCGTTCAGGTTTCGACATGCTGAAGATGATGGCACTCGGCGCAGATGCAGTTCTTATAGGAAGACCCTTTACCACAAACGCCATGGGCGACTTGAAAAACGGAGTGGGAGAATATATAGAAAAGATAAAATACCAGTTCGTACAGTCTATGCTGCTTTCAGGCTGTTCAAACCTGCAGGATCTTAAGGAAAAAGGCAGTTCGTTGCTTTACAAATCAAAATAATTCAGGATACATTGTTGCCTCTACAACATATCTTTCTGTTGTCCCGTATTTTTTCAAGTTGCTCAATTTTCATTCCCCCTCACAATCCCCGAGTTTTTCCATTGGCCAAATTTTCTTTCGTATGAAATGGCATTGGCAGGACTTGTTGAATATAACGCAATAATCTCAACATCCGGAAGATATGGTTCAAATCGTTTTTTGTATATGTCTCTTGCTTTTCCGCCATTTAGTACAACCTTAATTATCGATGGATGCTCCTTTATGAAACCGATTACATCGTTATATTCAGCGTTCTTAATATCCTTGTCCAGACTCCCTTTCCGTTCACAGGAAAAAACGACGTCCCAAACTGCGATGCCTTTTTCAATCAATCTGAGCTTACGCAGTTCGTAGTCGTCATTGCGCTCAAATCCGAATAAATCGCCCATTATTTTCCAAAATTGATTTCTTCCATGCCCATAATACTCTTCATGTTCAAGAGATTTTACACTCGGCATTGTCCCCAATATTAAAACTCGGGGATTTTCTCCTACAATGGGATCAAAAGCTTTTATTCTACTCATGTGGCACCTCAATATCAGCATAATTTTTGTTCGATTTTAAAGAAGTCTTCGATATTATTGCAATATAAAATAATATGACTCCAATAAATAATTTTTGTTATATTTGATCGCCATTTTAAGCAAACTTCCTTTGAGCATTCTTAGCGGAATTTTGCTATCACGATAATTTTGAATTTTATCCATGATTTTAGTTTTTTCGGATTCTGATGAATCTTTTTTAAAATAGCCGAATACATGCATGGCAGCGTTTATCGCCTTCCCAACATCCTCCGACTGTTCCATGGCAGTTTCCAAAATATTGTAAAACTGAACAGCAGGGTATTCTTGTTTGTTTTTTAGAAGTTCTCTAATTTTATTATAGCTTGAAGGGGATTTTTCTAAAACATTATACTTGTATTTACTCCATTCCGATTCAAGTACTTTTATTTTTTTATCCATCGAAATACTATTTATACATTTGATAGCAGAAAGATTTTTGTCCTTTACTTCAAGCATTATGTCTATGTCAGACCTTTCTATGCTTGCAGTAAAAGCTAAAAAATCACCTACGTTTATACTGTTTGAATGTGCTCCCTGCCTTTTGTCTTTTGCCTGTTGCGAGTAATGAATCTTTTGGTTTCCATCCTTTTCCTGCCAAGTAGGCCTACATTCGTTTATCCAAAATTTTTCTGTTTTTAAAGGATCAGACGGATTCGACGAATTATGCAGATTATCAAAAACAACAGGAGCTCCAATTCTCTTCCCTATTTCAAGCACTTCGCTTATATTATATGATTTGTCATCGTTTTCAATTATAAGCCTTCGCTTTACACGGTTTGACAACATATGATAATTTTCAACAAACCTTTCTATAGAAGACTTTTTTTCGTTGTATACCCCGCCTATATGCAGAACTATCTTATTCTCAGGTCCAGCCTTCAAACTATCCAAAACACGAGAATGATATTCCAAATCATCAATGGCTCTTTCCACAACACTCTTATCTTTAGAATTCAATACCGTATACTGGCCAGGGTGCATTGAAATCCTGATATTGTTGTCTCGAATTTTATTCCCAATATGCAGAAACTCTTCATCGTAAATTTCCCACCATTTAAGACTGTTAACAGGACTGGAGCCAAAGGGAATAAAATCCGAACTTATCCTGAACAGCTTGATTCCATTCATGATGTTATAGTCGATAATGTTTTCAAGCGACTTAAGATTGTCAGCAATAAGTTCCTTAAGCCGGCTTTGGCTAGCATTTTTTTTATTGCAGCGTTTCATTGAAGTATCCTTAACGCCAACCGTCAAGCATGCATATCCAATGTTCATCGATGTGCCTCCTTTTGCGGATTCTTTTATTCCAAGGATTCTGATTTAACATCATATTTGAATTGTTTAATGATGATTTGCTTAGTTACATTGTATCAAAACGTCAATCAAATCCCATACCTTCTTGAATTAAATGAAAACATTACCTGCCCTTTATCTCACGAACTATCCTTCAACACTTTTTAGCGTGACCTCAACTATTTCAGGAGGATTGTTTATTCTAATTGGAATTATACTGTTTCCCAACCCTCTGCTAACAAACATCGTTGACGTCCCTTTTACGTAGCACCCGCTCGTATATCCCGGAAAAAGGCCTTGGTCCGGAGCAAACAAACCGCCTATAAACGGTATTCTAAATTGACCGCCATGTGCATGACCCGCAAAAATCAAATCCATTCTATTCTCATGATATATATCAAAAAACTCCGGGTGATGTGCAAGCAATATACTAAAGACATCATTGCGCCGCAACATCTTCAACTGGGTGTCCAATTCATCAGTTTTTGAACCGTCCAATGAACTTGATGAAAACAGATCGGGATTTGGCGAGCCGATTATTTGTATCACATCGCTGCCCTTTTTAAGTTCAATTGAATCATCATCCATGACTCTAACGCCGGCATCAATAAGTTGATTAGTTATTTCAGAATATTTTCCGAACCACGCCTCGTGGTTCCCTGAAACATAATAAACGGGAGAAATTTTAACCGCGCCTTCGATAAAGCACATGGCTGTTTCTAAATCGAACCTTCGTCTGTCAATTAAGTCTCCGGTAACTACTATTATATCCGGCGACAAGCTTTCCATTTTTTCCAACAGCCTTATTTGGTCTTTCCCAAACATTTTATTGTGCAAATCTGAAATTTGAACTATCTTGAAACCGTCAAATTCCACAGGCACATTTGCGCTAGAATAATCGGAGTTTGAAACAACGATGCTATTGTTCTGCCACATGCAAAACGCAATTATCAAAGGGATGGAAACGAAGGTCGATTTTAATCGTTTGGATTTATTGTATGGTTTTTTCATTTAATTTACCCCTTATACCATAATGATGCATTTCATATATTCTTCGGATTTACAAGCTCGCAATTGCATATTACCGATTGACTTAATTATCTTCTTTTTGGGAAACAAGATTCATGTAGGCATCATACCATTCCTGTCCGGTATTGAAATTATCCTCGAATTCTTCTCCGTAAACCGCCATTATATCACAACAGGCGGAAGCCATAATATGTCCTTTAAGTCCCGTTTCATTTCCCTTGTCAAACTCCGAGAAACAATAATCAATAGCATGACGGCCAATGAAGACAATCTCCCTGTATTCTATATGATGTTCATCAATGTATGCCTGTGGGTTTGAATTTCCCATAGGAGAAGACATTATTATCTCAAGCAGTTCTTCAATTCTGTTTCCAACATCAGATTGACCAATTTCCCAATAGTTAATTGCATCATCGTAGCAATCCATTATTTGCCCACGCACATACTTTTGCGTATATATTGCGTCTTCATAAAGTCCGGATGGAAACTTTTCTTTTATAGAAGGACCATAACCTGCTCCATCCATTGGCATCCAGTATTCCTTTAGCAAATACTCTTCTTTTTCATTTACATCAAAGCTTATTGCAACCGGCATATGGCTGCCTCCGGTTTCCTCAAACCATCCGCCCGAATAATCAAACTCCATATTCATTGCCATAGCGAACACAGTAACGGTATCCACAATGTTTCCATCCGCCGGACCGCCTGCTTCCGTTCCAAGAATGACATGGGACTCGGCGGCGAAATCGGAATCACGATTTGTATTTTGTTCATTGATTGCCTTTGAAATAGCAATATCCATTGTATTAATATCGTTTATGTTGTTGGTATCATCCGATACTTTCTGAGGTGTCTTAGGATTTGTCATCAAGCTAAAGGCAATTGCCGAACAAACTATCACCGCTGCAACAATCACCCAAAACGATGGTTTTTTGTATCTCAGAACATTCTTTACCCGTCCCTTAGTCTCACCCTCTCCGAATGCAAGCGGAGTAGCACCAAGAATTCTCCTACCTGTCGCAAGAGCTAGCAATGAAGATGAATATTCACTTTTGACTTCGCTCCCAAGCCTTTTGATTACTGCCTCGTCGCAGGACATCTCCATATCCTTTCCGCTAAGAAAAAATACAACCCAAACGAGCGGATTGAACCAATGAATACATAGCACTAAAAAACTTAAGATTCTAACCACATGATCCAATCTCTTGATATGTGTTTGCTCATGCAAAAGTATGTATTCTTTTTCATATATTCCAAGCGATGCCGGCAAATATATCTTCGGGCGAATAAGTCCAAGCACAAACGGTGTTTCAATGCTTTTGCAAACGTATATGTTTCCTTTTTCGTTAACGGCATTTTTTAGACGGTTTTTCAACTTTGCATAAGAAATCAGACCATATAGCAAAATTACGGCAATACCTATTATCCAAATGCTTTCACCAATAAGAGTCCATATTTGCAAAGGATTTACGCTTGCCTGCGGAGTACCCTCAGGCAGATACGCATTTACAGCATTGTCTATGCTTGTTATACCCATGTTTATTTGAGGTACCTTGGCATAAATAATGTCCTTTGAAACCGATTCTGAATTTATTGGAATTATGCTCAACATGCTTTCAACAGAAAACGGGCAAATCAGGCGGAACAACGCCGCACTCCAAAGCGCATAAGCGAATATTTTGGGTACTCTTTTCAGAAAAAGCCTAGCTATGATTATAAAAATAATGACAAATCCGCTAGTTATGCTCATGTTGACAATTTTGATAAACAAGCTATCCATTATTCAGCCTCCTCCTTATGAGCATCAATCAAACGCTGCATTTCTTTTATATCTTTATCGCTCAGTTTGTTGCGACGCGTAAACGCGGCAACAAACTGCGGAAGTGAACCCCCAAATGAATTATTGATGAACTGCTCTCCTTGTGCCGTTAAAAATTCATTCTTCCTCATAATAGAATAGACCGTTCCGTTATTATTTACAAATATATTTCGGTCGCAAAGACGCTTAAGCATAGTGTATGTAGTTGTACGCTTCCAATCAAACTCCTTTGCGCATAGCTCAGTAAGCTCACGCGAGCTTACCGGTTCATTCTGCCAAATAATGTCGGCAAATTTCCGTTCCTTAACGCCTAATTTATATTTTTCCAATATAATAACCTCCTGTCGTATGTTGTTAGACTACAATCAGTCTAATACAATTAGACAAATGTGTCAATGCAGTTTTACTTTGTCTATAATTCATTTGGCAAAACAAAATAAAGCTGCCCCAAAGGACAGCTTTATCATCTCGTATAAATCAAATTCTAATTCAATGACGCTTTCAATTCATTCCATTTTTCATTATAGTATTCCGTCATCTCTGCTCCCAAATTAACGAACACCTCACAATTATCCAATATTTCTTTTGATGGATATGCCGCGGGATCATTCTTAACCTCGTCCGAAAGCATTTCCTTGGCCTCTTTATGCGGAGTGGAGTAGCCTATATAATCCGCGTTGTTAAATGCTGTTTCAGGATCGCACATGAAGTTTATGAAAGCTTCAGCCGCTTCCCGGTTTTTACTCGATTTTGGTATTACCATTGAATCAAACCAAAGATTAGTTCCTTCCTTGGGAATGGCAAAAGAAAGATCTTCATTTTCATCGGCTGTAAATATTGCTTCAAAATCACTCATGGTTAATGCTTCTTCCTGGTCATGGGTGACATAAATAAATGTAATTCCAGGCTTCTGTTGCAAAGTTTTCAGCTGAGGAAACAAGGCATATCTTTAAAAAACGGTATTTATGTTTCTTTTATATGGAGGAATATCCGCGATATCTTTACCTCCATGAAAAACTCGCCCATCATCGGGTTTTTCAAAACCGCCAAGAATACGAAGCATAGTAGTCTTGCCGCATCCGCTAGGTCCAAGCAGGGTAAGAAATTCGTTTTTTCTAATGCTAAGACTTATGTTGTCTAAAACCACATGAGCTTCAAATGATTTGCTTATATTATTGAGTCTTATCAAAACTTTTTCCTTCATCACTCAACCCCCTAGAAGCTTGGCGGAGAACTCACCCATATAATTTTAGCCTCGCCGCTACCGATATTTTCGATATGATGCTGTTTTGTTGCCGCAAAGTAAAACGATTCGCCTTTTCGCGCTTTATAAATTTCGTTTCCTTTGAATATTAAAACTGTTCCTTTTATTACATATCCGAACTCTTCCCCTTGATGTGGATTGTCCAAGGATGTTTTGCCTCCTGCAGCCAAAGTTAAAAGCATGGGTTCCATTTCATTCTTCTGGGCATTTGGAACAATCCATTCGATTATGTTTCCAAGTTCTTCGTCCTCTTTGACAAAATAATCATTCTTGTGAAAAACTACCTGGGTATCTTTAAAATCGCTAAAAAACCCTTTAAGATCCGTTCCAAGGCACTGCAATATATCAATCAATGTAGCAATCGACGGAGACGTCAAGTCTCTTTCAAGCTGACTTATAAAACCTTTCGACAATTCCACTCTGCCCGCAAGTTCCTCTTGTGTTAAATTATGCTTCAATCTCAATTCTTTAATTTTTTCTCCAATTTTCATCTCGCTTCTCCATGTAAGTCAAATATCAAGTATTTTGTTTACTATTTATAAACTCCAATCATAATATATCGTTTCTTCTTGTATGTCAATATGTATTAACCCACCATCTTTTCAAATATTCCATGATTAACTAAAAATCATTTCTAAGCTTTCATGCAGTTTGTCACTTGTTCAATAAATCTAAGCCCCAAATCGTGTAGAATTGACAGTTTCTTAACCGGAGTATACCCTAATGCTCTTTATCGATGCATATGAAGCCACACATGCGCAATAAGGCAAATGCTTATGTATCATTTCTAGCAAGTGCTTCATTTTTTCAAATCCTATCGTCAATGGATCCGCGCCTGTCAAGAATACTTTTTCGGTGTACGCATAACCATTAATTAAATGCATTTCTATATCCGAAAATGGGACTTCGCTATATTCATAGTCTTTGTACATTGAACAAAATACGCAATATTTGACTGCCACATATTGACACGGGTTTTATAATTGCAGATAATATTAATGTATCGATTAAAATCTCAAGAAAAAGGAGATCCCCCTTGCATAATGCAAATATAGACCCCAAAATGGAAACCGCAAAATCAAGAAAAAAACAGCATATCGAGAACTTCTTAAAGAGCAAAAGCAAATCAGTAAATTATTTTGACGACATAGTTTTAGAGAACAATTCCATACCCGAGCTGAATTTTGCTGAAATTGATACAAGCTGTGTCTTTCTAAATAAAAAAACGGATTACCCCATTATGATAAATGCAATTACCGGAGGATTCGTTGGCGCTCTGGAAATCAACAAAAATCTTGCATCTTTGGCTAAAGAATTCAACCTCCCCATTGCAGTAGGATCCCAGTCGCTTGGAATCAAAGGATACGGACAGGAAACCTACAGGATTGTACGCGACATCATGGAAAACGGTACAGTCATTTCAAATGTTTCAGCAAATACAAGTCCTGAAATGGTCAGAACTGCGATAGATATGATAAATGCCGATGCGGTACAGCTTCACTTAAATGCCGCCCAAGAAATGTGCATGAGCGAAGGCGATAGAAATTTCAAGGGAACACTTGAAAACATAAAAAATATCGAAAAGTCTATCTCAGTCCCTGTTATCATCAAAGAAGTGGGTTTCGGCTTATCCGGAAAAGCTGCAAATCAATTATTTGAAATAGGCATAAGATACATAGACATTGGAGGAAAAGGCGGAACAAACTTCATCGAAATAGAAGATATGAGAAACAATGATACTGATTTCTCCGATCTTTATGATTGGGGGCTTCCAACACCTATGAGCCTGATTCAATGCGTTAAAGCATCTCCGGAAATGAATATCATTTCCAGCGGTGGAATTTTCAAAGCCGAAGATGCGGTCAAATCATTATGCCTTGGAGGTAAAATGGCCGCCATATCAGGTGTTTTACTAAGGGAACTTCTTTTAAACGGATATGTCGCAAGCGAAAAATTTTTAGATGGATTTCTTCATAAGATACAAATAATAATGCTATTGACCGGTTGCAAAACGATATCGGAATTGAAAAATGTCAATGCATACATAAAAGGCGATCTTCGAGATTTAATCCATCAATAAAAGCTGCAAAAAGCCGTGATTAAATTAATCACGGCCAAAATTCTTTCATTTCATAACACTGCATGTCCGAGCATTCCACTTGCTAGATGAATATACTTTGGAGCAGAATTGCTTTCAAATTAAAATTCATTATGCTTTTATCGCCCAACGCATTTTTGTGGAACTCGCACGACTATTAATATGGCATTCTTCCGCTGATGGTCTTATAATATCAGTAGCAATTTCCCGGTAGATACCTTCACGGAATAACCGTTTGAACGATTTTTTAACAAGACGGTCTTCGCCCGAATGAAAAGAAAGTATCGCAACCCGTCCACCCTCAGCAAGAGTTCCTGGTAGTTTTTTCAAAAATTCATTTAGTGCTTCGAATTCATCATTTACATCAATTCTCAATGCTTGAAAAGATCTTTGGCAAGATTTTTTGACTTCGTTTTTTCTCTTGTCTGCCGGAATAAAATTCAATGCATCAAATATTATTTGTTGCAGGTGAGTAGTTGTTGCAATGTCCGTTCCTTTTTTAATTTCAGACACAATAGCATGAGCTATTGCTTCGGCATTTGGTTCATCAGCATTTTCTATCAACATGCCTTCTAGCTCATCTTGCGAAATATTTTTCAAACGCTCAGCAGCGGATATGCCTTTTCTAGGATTCAATCTCAAGTCCAATGGTCCATCCTTCTTATATGAAAATCCTCTTTCAGGATTATCAATTTGCATTGATGAAACCCCCAAATCCGCTAACACAAAATTTAGTGGTCCTGATTCTATTGTTATTTCATCTATTTTGGAAAAGTTCAATTGCTTAATAGTTAAAATTTCTGCGCCATAACCCAAATTCTCTAAACGCTCCCTTGTACGCGGCAATTCAATTGGATCTATATCGAGTGCATACAGATGCCCTTTCAATTCCAAGCATTTAAGCATCTCTGATGCATGGCCACCGTAACCAAGTGTAGCATCCAATCCTATTTGTCCCGGTTTGATTTGCAAAAATTCCAATATTTCTTTTACACAAATCGAAATATGCATGCCTGCAGGGGTGCTGCCCTTTTCAATGACCCTTGCCACAGTATCAGCATATTTATCTGGTTGATGCTCTTTGTATTTTTCTTTAAACGACTTAGGATGTGTCCCTTTATACCGAACACGGCGCTTATGCTTTTTTTCTTCTTGATTATCCATTGAAATCCCCCACTACAATTATTTTCGGTCTCAATATATCGCTCCATTGTTATATTATACCTCACAAATCTGTTCGGAATGTGGCTATAGAGATGGTAAAAAATCTCTAGATATCCGAGAGTGGGTTTGCCCAAACTGTGGTTCTATTCTAGATCGGGACATCAATGCCAGCGTCAATATACGCAGCGAGGGTCTTCGGTTGTTATCAGCATAAGCCTCAAACAGAACCGTCGGGACGACGGGGATAGCTTAGTTAATAAGAGAAACCGCTGATATCATACAAAGTTTTGACATCAAGTAAGCTCTGTTCCTAGGAATCTCGTGACTTTAGCCATGGGAGGTTCAATATCCTCTCTCTTTATAAATCATCCTGTTATAAACGTGTTCAAAACCATATTTTTCATACACTTTCTTTGCACCTTTATTATCTAAGTCAACATGCAATGACAAATTACCTTCAGTTAAATCAATAGCTCTTTGTATTAATTCACTACCAATACCCCGTCCTTTTATCTTATCCGAAGTTCCAATATAAGTTAGGTGGTATTTCGGAAGAAAAGCATCAAATCCTGTGTTGACAATCACACAAATACCTTCATATTCACCATCTCTTGAAGCTAATAGTATAAACCCTTTATCCAGCGCATTTTCAACTGCTTCTTTAGTTTCTAGCGTAGAGTCTCGGTATTCAGCAAGCCAATTTGTGGTCATATTAATCAATTTTTCAACTCCTATACCCATTGATGCCTCATACTGTTCTACCCTCGCAATAGTTTTTGCATCATTTAAAATAATTATATGTTTTCCTTCTTTAATCTTTCCAGCCTCCACCTGTTTTATGAACGCTGCTAGGGCATATGATTCTTTATAATCAGTACTTATTGTTTCAGTCTTCTTTAACAACTTAGAAGCTTTTTTTAATTCTTGTTCATTAATAGCGATGACTACGCCATTAGTCTCTGTTACAGCTTCATGGGTATCCGTTATAAGCTTCTCATCCATTTGAAACGATTCTTTTGGCATGTGATCAGTACTGAGTTCTTCTAAGTCCTCCGGCAAATATTCTTTATTGTTTGATTCTAAATATTTTTTATACACACTTTTATTCTCTGCCCAAGTTCCACAATAGACAGTTGGAAATGCTGACAAATTATCATTCATCCAGTTCTTTAAAAAAATGTTATATAAACTAGTCATTGTATAGCCATAGCCAAGTTGAATTGTAACTGTATCTAATTTATATTTAACTTTAACTAATATTTCACTAATCAAATTTTCTAATACCATTTGACTTATATGAGTATTGCTGTACCCTTCTGCTGCTATAAAACCACCCGTTTCATCTGACAACTCTTTTATAAATTCAATTTTATTAGGATTTTTTGAATATCTAAAATCCATCAAATATTTATCCTCAAATTTAGTTGTCTTCCATCTTTCATTCTTAAACATTGGAACAATTGCTTTTAGATTGTATAGTTCCGCAAAATATATTATTGATCTTATATAGGTTAGAGACCCATAAGCTATAATCTGACTTTTATTTTGCGCCATCGCATTCTTGACCAACACTTCTGCGATTCTATCGTTCTTATGCCCTGTTGGGTTTTGTCCTTCCAACTTTAAATATATTTCTCCAACATTCAATATCTTTTCTAGATTTCGTGCACGTATTAATGGCGTTCTACCACTCTTTAACATAATTCCTCCTTTAAACATAAAAAAAACACTCCAACTCCATTAAGAGTTTAAGTGTCTAAGTTTCACTTAAATAGTTCACAATATACCATTTTTAAAATAGTATAGCGTATTTCCATATGGTCCTACGCAAACCCCAATTCTTATAAATTTTTCATATCTGCTTTCTCTACGAATGAATGACTAATTAATTTCTAGATATGCATATATCAACTCATCCCTCAGATAATCACAGTATTACTTCACTAATCTATAATTTAATCATAACACATTTTTAGTATAATTCCAAAATACTCAAGAGTAGTAAATGCAATAAGTTGCTTTCTGTTCTATGAAACAAAAATTACTACACGCTATGGAACTATAAAATCATTGATGAATAGGCAGATTTCACCTTTGTATGTTGCAAACCGTTCGATTAAAGATCTTATTTTACCTTTTTTCTGACGACCTCGTTTACCTTTGGGTTTATCCTGTATCGGATTCGTTTTCAATGCTTCTTCAATGATGCCATCATATTTTAGATCGAAATACTTCAGGTAAATCGGCGAAGGCCTTTTGAGTTACAATATGCTTTTTAAATCGGAAGTGGCTTTTTTTATATCCGTTTCTTTGAGTATTGCTGAAACAACTGCGATGCCATTAACTCCGGAAGCCATGACGTCTCTGACGTTGTCAAGGCCGATGCCGCCGATGCCTACAATGGGAATATTGACGGCATCTTTGATTGCGCGAAGTGTGTCGAGGCTCACGGTCTCGGCATCTTTCTTGGTTTCGGTAGGAAATAATGCACCCACTCCCAGATAATCCGCGCCTTCTTTTTCGAAGGCAAGGGCTTCAGCTAAACAATTGGCGGAAGCTCCGATAATCATGCTATCGCCTAAGAAAAGTCTGGCATTGGAAACGGATAAGTCATCGGGCCCGAGGTGAACCCCGGCGGCACCCACGGCCTTGGCTATGGAAATGTTGTCATTGATGATGAGGGGGATGCCGTAACTGTCCGTGAGTTGTCTCACCTTAAGAGCCAAATCTAAGAAGGCCTCCTCCGGAAGATCCTTTTCCCTTAACTGGACGAGTGTCGCGCCTCCTTCAATAGCTTCACGTATGCTGCCAAGGAGGTCCCTGCCCTGCAGGAGACCTCTATCAGTGACCAAATACAATGAATAATTTGTTGTGTTCTTATAACTCATGGATGCGTCCCTCCTTAATTAATATATCTTTGTTTGTGAGCTGAATATGATCGAAAAATCTCACTTTGAAGGAGCCGATGCCTTCCCCCACAGACAGACTTCTGCCTGCAGATTCTCCAGCTATACCCATGGATAGCATTCCGCTGACGGCCGCCAACAAAAAGTCTTCTGTGACGCCGCAGAAGGCTGCGATAAGGGAAGCGGACATGCACCCGGTGCCGGTGATGGCTGAAAGCATGGAATGACCATTTTCTATGGAATAGCTTCGTATTCCATCTGTTATAATATCTTCTTTCCCTGTCATTGCGATGACGCACTTGTGTTTTTGGGCAGCCGCCTTTGCGACTTCAATTCCATTCATCTTATCAGGAAGAGAATCAACACCATTTAGGCTGTATTCGTAACTCGCCAGATGTCGGATCTCGGCCTGGTTACCCTTGATTACCGAAAAAACCATGGTTCCGAGCAAGTTTTCAAGGGTCTCTTTTCTTAATTTTGTAAGTCCCCCCCCGACAGGATCTAAAACTACGGGAATCCTTAATTCGTTTGCTTTTTTACCTGCGAGAATCATGGACTTAAGTTTTCTGGGTTCAGGCATTCCTGTGTTGATGACTAGTGCCGATGCCATGGAGACGACTTCTTCTACTTCTGAAGGATCGTCGGCCATAATGGGGGAGCCTCCCATGGCTAGGACTATGTTGGCACTGTCATTTATGGTTACTGGATTGGTTATATGATGAATCAATGGATTCTTTTCTCTTAGGATTTGCAGGAGGTTTCCAGCTTCTTCGAGTATTTCCAATTTGCCATCCACCTCCATCCCAAGGTGTAAATGGTGCCGGTTACTATCATGACCGGCAGGGTGGCGCCGAAGGCAAAATCATATTCGATGAATCGATAATACATGAAAATGCCGAACACCCAAACTATAGTAGCTCCCCAATTCACCAAAAGATCCTTTTGGAGCTGTCTGCTTTTCCTAATGATGAAGTAGTCAGTTAACAGAATGGCAAACATAGGTGCAAATACTGACCCTAAAGCATATAGGAAGTTTTCATATGACTCAATAGGAAAGACCAGTGCGATTAGCGTACCGATTAATCCCATAGCCAAGGCGACTTTTTTTTCGTCCAATTTCGGGAGCAGATTGAGAAAGGTAACGCCAGCAGAATAAGCATCGAGGAAGGTGGTCGTTATAGTGGAAAGGACAACTACTCCGAGGGCTGCAAATCCTAGGTTCGCTGCAAGCATCATTGCTCCCGGATCTGGGTTCTTGGCTACAATAGCCGCTCCAAGGCCGATTATGTACATCCATGAACTTCCTACAAAATAGCCTATGAAGCTGCCGGATATGCCGCCTTTTTTGCTTTTGGCGAATCGCGTGTAATCTGCAATCAATGGAAGCCATGAAAGAGGCATGATTATACTCAGTTCAAGAGCTGTTCCGAAGGACATTTCACCAGAAACAGTATTTGTTAGCAGGTGAGCATCTCCAAATACGACATAACTGAGTACGATGGTGAGCAAGAAGAGCAGGCCCGCGGCTATGATGTTGATTTTTTTCCAGCCGTTCTTGCCCATGACAATCCAAAGGCAGATGAGTCCACCGATGATTATGCTCCAAAAGGAAGTATTGTCGAAGTCCCAGAGTGCTTTTGAAATAAGGTTGACGGAACGTGCGCCAGAAATTATCATGACAGCCGTCCACCCGATTAATTGCAGGACATTGAATATTGAAAACAGGTAAGAGCCGTATAATCCGAAAGATATTCGGGTGGACATAATGGAAGGAAGTCTTTCTTCGGTTCCGATGATGCCGCCTAGGGCAAGAATGCCAGTCCCTATAAGGTGTCCTGAAAGAATGGCTATGACTCCGGTCTTAAAACCCATGGGAGCCAAAAGACCACCCGTCATGATTTCGGCGATGGATATGGAAGCCCCAAACCAAAGACCTAAAAAGCTTAAAAAAGAAAGATTGTTTTTGTTTGCATCATTCATTATTCATACCTGCCTTTTCATATAATTCGTAGAAGTGATGGGTAGGCCCTACGCCCTTTCCAATGGACAGGGAGTGCTCGATGGCTATAGTTATATATGCTTTTGCCTTTACTACCGCTTCTTCGATACCGAAACCCGTCGCCAGATTGGAAGCAATGGCTGAGGACAGGGTACATCCCGTACCATGAGTATTCTTGGTGACGATTCTCCGGCTGCTTAGACGCTTGAAATTGGCGCCGTCCCAAAAAATATCCGTTGCATCATCAATGCGGTGCCCCCCTTTTATGAGGACGTTTTGAGGACCCATGTCGTGTATGCGCCGGGCGGCTGATTCCATATCCTTAAGGCTGCCGATTTTCATGCCGGTTAGAACTTCCGCCTCGGGGATATTGGGGGTGATGATTATTGCCAGGGGCAGCAGAATCCGAATCAAGGCTTCCGTCGCTTCAGGCTGAAGCAAATTGCAGCCGCTCTTGGATATCATCACAGGATCCAAGACAATGGATTTCGGATTGTAAATTTTCAAAGTGGACCCGATGATATTTATGGTTTCTGTTTGGGATACCATGCCGATTTTCAAGGCATCTACAGCGATGTCATCGAAAATAGCTTCGATCTGTTTCTGGATGATTTCAGGTGTGATATCCTGCACAGCTAAAACACCCTGGGTATTTTGGGCTGTGACAGCTGTGATGACACTCATTCCAAATATTCCGTGGGCGGAAAAGGTTTTTAAATCAGCCTGTATACCGGCGCCACCGCTGCTGTCAGAACCGGCAATTGTCAATGCTTTTTTCATGGGGTCATCTCCGATTAATAATTGTTTTCATGGATTTGTTTTTTTCCATTACGCTCAGCAATACATAGCCAATCAAGCTGCCGCCGATAGTGCTTGCCAGAAACGGAATAATGAAGAAGAAAGCTGTGAATTCCTTGCCTAAGAGGAATCTTGAAATCGGAAAGGCTAAAATGCCGCCTATGATACCGGTTCCGAAGATTTCCCCGGCAAGGGCCCAGATCTTCTTTCCATATTTTTGAAAAAGCAATCCAGAAAGAAGAGCGCCAATCATGCTGCCCGGAAAGGCCAGAAGCGACCCTGTACCTAAAATGTTTCGCAGCAGTGAGATTACGAAGGCATTTGCAACACCGTACCATGGCCCCAGCAACACGGCTGAGAGGACGTTGATAGTGTGCTGCACAGGAAAACATTTTGCAATCCCCACCGGTATGTAGATCATGTGCCCGGCGACGGTTCCTAGGGCGATGAGCAGTGCTGAAGTCGTGAGTTTTCTTGTTTCCATAAATAATCTCTCCCTTGAAATTTTCCGTACGGGGAAAAGGAAAAATAAAAAAGCATAAATCCCCATTCATAAGGATTTATGCTTTTTTCGCATAAAAATGTAACTTCCCTACGCTGGCATTATCCAGATCAGGTAAAGGGTCAAAGACTTTAACAGGTCTTTATCTCAGCTGGCCTCCCAGCTCCCCCAGTACGGATTGTGGTATTCAATTCGTGATAATACTAACACATGATAACGGTTTGGTCAACACACTTTTCAACTATAATCCCTCCTTTTCCAAGATCATTTTAATCCATTTCTTTGTACTTTCAGCTTCAATACAGGCATATGTAAAGTCTTTGTACTTATCTTCTTTTTTTAGGAAATCAAAATTGTAGTACATGTTATCCCCCTTTTTTAATCTTTTATAACATTGTATATTTCAAGTTTAATTTCTTCATTTATATCATATTCACCATTAAGTAATAATTTAATTATTTTATAAAGTAACTCTTTATCTATTTTTCCTGCTGCAACATGATAGCTGATATTCTCCATCTTAGCAATAAAATCCTTTGCTATAAACATGTATCCGTTCCTGAGTAGAAATTCTGTAGACAATGTAATAGCTATTCTCTTATTGCCATCAGCAAAACAATGAAATTGACAGGCACAAAAAAATAAATGGGTTAACTTGTCAACAAATTCAGGGTAATAATCATCATTCTGTATGTGATTCAGCACGCTATCTAATTTATTACTATCAATACACTGAATCATACCCCCTCCACTATTTTCAATTGTCTTTCTATGAATATGTAATGCTTCTTCTATAGTTATATAAGCGTAAGAATTCATATTATTCACGCTCCTTTAACCTTTTAAGAACATCGGCATTATCTTTCATTAACTTCTCAATTTCGTCTCCCTCAGATCCCAAGAAACGCTCATATTCTTTGTCTTCTAAAGGCTTAATGTATTCCTCTAACTGCATATGAAAAGCATCCCTAAGAGCAAGATCTCTACTTGCCATCTTACTTCTTCCGCTTGTAACTAATGGTTTCCAATGAGGCAAACTTTCAAACTGATAGAATAAATCATCTACTTCCCAACTTGTAAGTTGTCTATCTATTGCTTGATACTTCTGTTTTAATAATTCAGCCAATCCACATTCATAAGAAGCAACTAGATCTAAAATTTCAGAATAAAATGTATCCCTTACTTTATCTTTACTCTTTAACTTTAATATTTCACGATATTCTTTAGCTTTTTCTTTAAAGATACTTTGATAAATCATATCCGTATATCTAGCATATTTAAAACTACCCATATCAACATAATCTCTAAGTGCATCCGTAAATTCTCTACGATAATCGTCTTCTTGCAAAAAAGAACCTAAAAAATTACGGTCTCTTTGATTAATGTATTTTGTTGCACCACCTGTTTTCTGATTAATAATATCAATAACCACTTCTAACATCATCTGACGCAATACACGAGCATTTTCACTTTCAACAAGTAACATTCCAATATTCAAAAATGCTCTGAAGTCATAAATTGCAAGCTGTGGCGTACTCTTCGCGACAGTAATGTCGTGAACCTTTTGCTCAACTATCACTTTTAAAAAATCTTTTAATCTCTTACCTTTTAATAGCTCATATCCATTGCTTTTTAACTCATCAGAAAACTTTGTTGTATATCTTACAATAGTTCTAATATCTACATTATAGAATTCAGCTATCATCTCTTTGGTAAAGATTATTTTTCCTTCAAAAATAATGCCTTTAATATCCGCTGTTTTTTGAATTTCATTTAAAGCAATTGCATTATTAAGTATATTTTGTCTATCAATATCTGAATTTGTTAAATCTCTTGCCATTCCTATTCACCTCTCTTCATTGTCTTATAATGTTATCATTATACGTGCTTTATGACAATTTATATTAATTTTTAGGTGGAATATCTCTCCATTTGCAATTCGATTTTCTTCTTGAAATTTTTTCTTAAAATATGCATATTTAAACTAAACAATCTTCTTTCTATGAAAATTTTTAAATGAGTCCCGTTTCAGTATGATTATAGTAACAACTATTAGAATTGATATCGAAACTACATTAATAACTTTACCCCTGTTGATTCACAAAAATCAAAAAGAACCGTCCCCAGTGATTTAACCCAGTGATTTACCCAGTGATTTACCCAGTGATTTTTCTTCTGCTCTTCATCTAAAAATTCATTTAGTTCCCTCAGCTCAGATAAAAAAACAGTCCCGCAGGCGAGTTGTTTCAACTCTGCCCACGGGACTCTCACCTGTATTCCATGCAAGTTTGTTCTAATTGCTTATTCAAATACTTATTGTCTAAGGTTCAACAACCGTAGACTGATCTAAAGTGACTGCAGTTTGCGCCAACAGTCGTCCATTAACTGATGCATTGGTATCCAAAGAGATATTTGTCATACTAAGTACGATTCCCTCTAAATGTGCACCGGTACCAATCGAAACAGATTCAGCTGCCTGCCAGAAAATATTCTTAGCCTGCACTCCATCTGCCAGGATGATTCTGGTACCACTGGCTTGAGTAATTCCTTGGCCAATTTGTAAAATAAACACATCATCAGGTCCACCGCTAAGTGTTACATCTGAATTGATCAGAACCCCTGTACCCCACTTGTATACACCCGCTGTAAGTGTTTTGCCACTCAAGTCGCCACTATAAAGCTCTGTATAATCAGCAGCTCTTCCAGCAGCATCGGTATAAGCCGCTTCCATGTTGCTGATGGCTGTTGTAAGGTTTGAAGGTGTTGGAGCTGTATAGTCTACTGCAAATGCCTTGCCAGTAAGCTGACTGGAAATCGAAAACTGGTTTGATGCATCCACAGTCAGTGAAAAACCAGTGATGGCTGTCGAATCAATTGGGCTAACTCCGATATTGCCTGTTATGTCAGAATTCGGCACGGAGGAAATTCCTGCTTTTGATAAAACCACGTAGTCGCCTGCTATACCAAGCTCTACAGGATTACCCACTGATGTAACCACTGATGTAACCGGTGGTGTAACCGGTGGTGTAACCGTCTCTTCTTCATTCACCGTCGCGAGGGTCGTTACCATTATAGTCCCATCCTCTGCCGACGAACCGGTTATTTCTGCAGTTCCTACGCCTACAGGTGTGACTATGCCATCCTCGACAGTTGCCACATCTGTATCACTTGAAGTCCAGTTAATATCTTCGTTAGTTGCATTGTCAAATATGATTGTATCTGTTTCTCCGCCCACTGTCAGTGTCATTGTTTTCTGATCCACACTAGGAGTTTCTACACTTACATTTTCAGTCTCTATGGTCAGTTCTTGATAATTCAAGAGGTTATTCAAAGCTACTACAGCTTCTGCCCGTGTAATCTGCTTCTCGGGCTTGAAACTGCCGTCTGGGTAACCAATCATGACTTTTGCTTCAAACATAGCGATAATGGCCTCTTTACTCCAATCAGCAACTGCTGATGCATCGGTATAAGCCAATGTGCTTCCTACCGGTGTCAGTGATTCAAGTCGGTTAAGAATAATTGCTGCTTCCTGACGGGAAATTTCTATTTCCGGATGAATGCCGCCATCTGGATACCCCTCTATATACCCTGCTGCTTTTGCTTTCGCAATGACAGGCGCATACCAGGCATCGGCTATAACATCCGTATATGTGTCTTCAGATTCGGCTGTGAAATCAAACGCATTATTCACAAACGAAAAAAACTCGCTACGAGTAATTTCATTGTCCGGCTTGAATGTCCCATCAGGATATCCTTTCGCCATTCCTGAATCTATAGCAGATTGTATTGTATTACTAGCCCAATGTGACCCATAATCACTCGTTGTTACTGCACCGAAAACCGGTACGGACACAGATAAAACCATTACACAACTTAAAATCAGCATAAATGGTTTTTTGAAAAATTTCGTCATTTTGTTGCCCTCCTCTTAATCATTTTTCCCGTGCATAGAAGCTCTAATGCTTCCACTCATAAAAAACTGATATGGTAAATCTAATATTATTAATAACCAACCTTGCTAACGTAAATAAAGAACGCAGTTCCACTATTACACAGGAACTTTACAAATCATTGATAATCTAATATGATTTATGATTTCTGTCAAATCTATATTTGTATGCCGTATTACTTACTACATTATTGAAGTATATGCTTATTCTGAAATCAAAATATTTCTTTACCTTATTATTTTTAGTAATATGCTAATAATGGCAATTACAATAAGTATGTGAATAAATCCACCCATTGTGTGTGCTGTAACTATGCCCAATAACCATAAAACTACTAATATAATCGCAATAGTTTCTAACATTACAATCACCTTCTCTTTTTAAGAATTATTTATATCCTTTTGTTTGCCTTTTAATTCAATCATTTTTATTATGCCCCATACAAGTACTACATATGAAACCATGGCAATCAATAATTTTGGTTCTAAAACAGCTTGGGTTTCTGCACCATCTGCTACTGCATTTCTAAATATGCCATCAAATGGCGCCAAAAATAGACTTGTTATTGCATAGATTATTTTAACAAATACACTTTGCGGATTTGCACCAAGTATTTTAAAAATAAGTCTAAAAGTAAAAAGTGTTTCTAAAACACCGAGTATATAATAGACGATTTTTCTCGCTTTTATATTACCTTGTGTTACTTCAGGTTTTTTATCCATGATTTTGTACCTCCTAGGTACTAGATAGTACGTTTATTTGTATATTATTTAGGGGGTGATAAACAAACTATATATCTATCACAGCATGTCTTCACTCCCTCTTTTATATAATATATTTTATACATGTTAGTAACAACCTAATGATACACCTAAAGTTGTTTCTTGTCAATATTTCCACATGTGCCGTAAATCTATTGTTGTGAACTTCCAGGAAATTTCCGACTAAAAGCAAACAACCCTATATGAATAAACCATTAGAGCTGTTTTTGTTGACCTTAATTTGAATTCCCCATCTTACTCTTCTTGACTGTCATCATCATTAATGAATCTAAGAATCTCACTATATGATTTACCCCTTTTCATAATCGCTGTTACAAGTTCATCTTTTTTTAGTGCGTCTCTTTTATCCATCAGGTCTTCATGTTTTGCGACTGCTACATCGTACTTCTGCTTTGTTTTAACTACATCCATCTGAGCTTTCTAAATCTTTGATTCGAGAGCTTCTATTCCTATAGTCCTTGCCATATCGCTCCGCCTCCTAATCATTTTTGTTGGAATCTTACTTAAGCTGTTCACTTATTTCAGTCGCTCTATATTTTACATATGCTGCATCCATTCCGAATGCCTTCAATATTTTTTTCGGCATTGCTATCACTGCATGATCAAGACGGTATCTATTATCAAGTTGCCTTACCATCTCTATCTTTTCAAGCTCCTTCAACGCAGCTGGTACAGTCATATAGTTCGGTTTTTTATCAAGTTTTTTCATTTCATCTTTAAGACAAATATATATTTTACTTCTAATAATAAGAGCAATGAACTTAATAAAGATTTTCGCCGAAGCTGATTCATCAGAATAAACTCTAAGACTCTTGTTTCATGATTTCCAAAACTACCTACATTCATCTCATGTTTTATTCCATAAATCGTCTACTACATCCAAAAATGTAATAGGGCTTCCACTAAAAGGGACGCGCACAAGCGTTTCAACCCGCGCGTTTATAAATCAAGAAGATTAGCCAATGGATATGTGGTACAATATTATAGCTTGTGTACCGGATCTGATATTGCAACTGGTGTCACTTTCAATGAAGCAACTGTACTCGCAGGATAGAAGAAGGAGAATTTTTTATTATGAAGAAAAAGACCTCCACTAAAAAAGAAAATTTATCTACACCACCATTATGGTTAGCACTTATCCCAATAATTGTTACAATCATTATTCTTGGGTATTCAGTTTTTATACTAGACGCTCAACCTCATTTTTCACTATTTTTGGGTGGTGCTACCGCTGGATTATGTGCCTATCTTTATGGATTTTCCTGGATAACAATCAGAGACGGATTTAAAAACGCAATTGCTCGTACGATTCCATCGCTGATTATCCTTCTTATAATAGGAATGTTAGTCGGAGTCTGGATAGCTAGTGGCATTGTTCCTGCTATAATGTATTTTGGCCTTAAACTTTTAGTGGCTCGATGGTTTTTACCACTAATTCTGTTACTTTCTAGTGTAATGGCTCTACTTACAGGTAGTTCCTGGGCCACTATAGGTACAATTGGTGTAG